>JBAVPH010000001.1:0-3423 GCA_049692855.1 Candidatus Babeliales bacterium
GTTTGAATGTGGAAATCAAAATTTTGATTTAGAAGTTGATCAAAAAGGCAAGATAATTGCTGTTAAAAAGTAAATTATAATGAAAAATTTAAAGAGCTTAATAATAGCTATTTTGCTTACATTGACAAGTATGGGCGGCAATGTGATTGCTTATAACTATACTATTATGAATATAACAAAACAGGATATGAAAGTAAGACTTTATTATAAATTTTTTGTAGCACGAGTGCTCATGGACTGGCAAGAAGTTAAGGCAGGAGAAACACGCGAATTTTATATCCCAAATGCTAATTGTTTGACTAAAGTTCAAGTTAAACGTAAAAGCAAGGGGGAGTGGGGAGATGCAATAACAATGCCTTGGGGGCGTCCTCATGGGAAAAGAGAAGTAATTGGAAAGTGTGGAAACCTCACGTTGAAATTGAAGCTTGATTATATAATTAAATAATAATAAAGGAAGAATAGTATGAATAAATTTAAGAAATTGATGGTAATTACCTTACTTATGTTGGTAGGTATATGTGGTAGAATAATTGCCTATGAATACCTCATTAAAAATGAGACTAATCAAGATCTTCGTATCAAATTATTTTGGGGAGCAGAAAGCCCTCTCAATAAAAATTACGAATTAATTAAGGTTGGCTCAGAACGCCGGTTTAAATTTGGTGGCATAAAAACGGGCTTATGTTTGAATGGAATCAAAATTCAAACAAGGCAAAAAGGTAAATGGCAGGGATCAGAAAAAATCAACATAATATGGAAAGAATTAAGAGAAGCAACCTTAAAAAATGTTGTGCAATTTGTCACCCAAATATGTGGAGATAGAACTTTTTCTTTACAAGCTGATAGAGCAACACGAAATATTGTAGCTGTTGTGCAATAGCTATTATAATTTTGCAATAGCTTCTAAATCTTTATTGTTGCCTGCAAAAATAAGTTTGTCATGTTCTGCAATAATATACATAGGATCAATAGCAATAATTTTCTCCCCTTCGCGCCGGCCAATGCAGCGAACATTGTAACTTTGAAAAAGATCAAGATCAATAACTTTTTCACCAATGAATTCTTTTGGTGCAATAAGTTGACTAATCCAAAAATCTTTTGTAAGGCGAATAAGATCAGTGAATGGTGAACTTAAATTATCAGCAAGGCGAATCCCAATTTCTTTTTCTGGTAAAACAATATGGTCAGCACCGACAAGTTTGAGAATTTCTTTATGAATTTCATTGATAGCACGTGTAATAACTTTTGGTGTATGGAGTCTTTTTTTTAGGAGTGCAGTAATTAATATTGATTGGGCAAAGCTTTCTCCCATTGCAACAATGACCGTGTCAAATTCTTCTACACCAATATTTCGTAGTGATGCTTCATCGGCGACTCGCATACAAATGGCGTGAGTTACTTGATCACGAATAGAAGAAACAATTTCCTCATTGCTATCAATAGCCATAACTTCCATACCATTTTCGGCTAATACAGTAGCTACTTGATAACCAAAGCGTCCTAAACCAATAATACAAAATTTCATAATATAATTCCTTTAACTAGCCGAGCATCACGCGTTCTTCTGGGTAAGAAAATTCTGTTTCTTTTCCCTTTTTTTTAAATTTAATCCCTAAAATGAGAGTTAATGATCCAACCCGTCCAATAATCATACTCATAATAATGAAAATTTTACCAATCAATGATAAAGCGGGTGTTACTCCTGTTGTAATACCGAGGGTAGTGAATGCTGCTACCGCTTCAAACAAGATATCAATAAATAGGATATTTTTTTCAGTAATAAGTAAACAAAAAGTAATAAGAATAATCCAACTTAATCCAAGCGATATAATTGCAATTGCTTTGTTCACCTGGTCTTTTGCAATGCGTCTTCCTTGAATTTCAACTGATCTTCTATTAATAATTGCTGCTTTAACCGTAGCTAAAAAAATTGCAAAATTAGTTATTTTGATACCGCTTCCTGTTGATCCAGGAGAAGAACCTATAAAGCTAATGATCATGATGAGCAAAACAGTTGCAAGGTGTAATTCGGCTGGTGGTGCTAACAAAAGACCAGTGCTTTTGAATGAAACAGCATAAAAGAGCGATTCAAGCATAGTTGTTGGTGCGTTTAATAAAGCAAGTACATTTTCTCTTTCAAGAATCCAGAATATAATAGAAGAAGAAATTAAAAGAGTAGTTGATCCGTATAATATTATTTTACTGTGCAATGAAAAACGATATTTTTTCTTTTTTGGTAATGATTTAATATAACGAGCAATTTCATACCAGGTAATAAATCCTAGGCCGCCAATAAACATAAGCATCGTGGTAATAGTGATAATGAGCTTGCTCTGCATTGTTGCTGGTATTGTTTCATATAAAAGAGGAATCCCCGCATTACAAAATGAAGAAATTGCATGAAAAAGAGATAAAAACCAAATATTATTACAGGGAAAATTTGTTTCTAATGCAGCAAGTATGCTAAATGCACCAATAATTTCTACCAACAGAGTAAATAAAAAGATAAATAAAAGAATTTTTTTAACATTTTTCCATGATTCAATTTCAAGTAATTGTCCCGCCATTAATTGTGTTGCCAAACCGACATTGATAATCATATACATACCAAAAAGCATGAGAGTAATAAGTCCAAGACCACCAATTTGGATGAGGACAAGGATAATAGCTTTGCCAAATAGAGTAAAATGGGCAAGAGGTATAGTAAAGAGTCCAGTAACGCAAGCGGCAGATGTTGCGGTAAAGAGTAAGTCAATAAATGGAATAGGTGTTTGTGTTGCTTGTGCAATTGGTAAAGAGAGAAGGATGGTGCTTATGGTGATAACAATAAAAAAAGAGAGTAAAATAAAACGCCCAGGAGAAAAATGTGCTAGTTTTATGGGACTACCCATTTGTTATTTCCTTATTGTTTTTTATTATAGGATCTATTATAACATGAATGAAAGCTGAATAAAATAAGTTAGGAAAATTTGATTTATTAATACGGTATAAGCTCTCTGTTGACTATAAAAAAATACTAAGATAGGATCTTGTTAAGATTAAAGAAAATTTTTTTATTGAGCTAACTAGTTGATTAAAAGGAGAGAAGGCTCATGAAGGCTACTATTATGCAATGCAAATTATGGTATGTTGCATTATGTCTGTTACCTTATCATATAATTAATGTAAAAGTATATCCGCAGCCAGGAGAAAATTTATGGCGATTAACGGCGCGTATTGGAGCGTGTGTAGACGCCGAGAGTACAAAATTAGATTGGCTTGAGTCACAGCAAGATCTTATCTGTTCAAAAATAGAAAAAATAGATAATGATTTATTGTCGCATAATGATGTTGTTTGTTCAAAGTTAGAAATTATTGATTCTGCTCCTGATATTCTCGACAGCAGCATTGACACAATTTGTCCAAAAATAGAAAATCTTGATA
>JBAVPH010000002.1:0-2011 GCA_049692855.1 Candidatus Babeliales bacterium
AGGTAACAGAGATTAGTAGAAAAATAGCAAACAACGTATGCGTGAATGGAAAAAAATATCTCTTTTTTGTAAGTCAATCTTCGTCTGCTGCAAGTATTGGGAGGTGCTTCTTACTCAGTAGTATTTATTACATGATACCATATTTTAATTCAATATTGCAGATAGCAATTCCTTTTCTTTTTATAGAAAAATTTATTTCTGATAGAGACAATTATTTTATTAATGCAATTGCTGATAATGATGTGAAAGAGCTCATATCAGCAATTGAGAGTGGCGCAGATGTTAATGGACGTTGGCAATGCCACTTTGGTTTTTTCTTTTATGATACTACACCATTAATACAAGCGATAGAAGAGGATAGTCGACCGGAAATAATTAAAACACTTATTCTTTATAATGCCGATGTCAATCAAGCGACAAGTGAAAGGCTAACTCCTTCCATAGCTGCCGTTAAATCTAAACGATTAGATATAGTTGAATTATTACTCAATAGTAAAGCAGATACTACTATTGCAGATGATAATAATAAAATTGGGTTATACTATGCTTTGAAAACAGAAGAAGATATTAGTTTAATAATGTTACATTCTTTTTCGGAGAATAGGAAAAAAGAATGGGGTAAAGAAAATGAAAGGAATCAGCAGATAATTAAATTATTACAGAATTCTCATCAACAAAAAACAGCTCAATTTTTAAAAGAAGTTTTGCCAAAAGTACAAAAATTTAATGATGATTTAAACGGAATTTCTGGAATTATTGCAGCGTATGCTTGGCCTATTGTTAACAGATAAGATCTAATTTGTTAGTATTATTTTCGCGGGATGAATTTATTTACAAATTACAAGAAAAAATGCTGAAAAAGAAAATAGGACCTACTACTATTATTTATACGCTTATTTGTTTTGTATTCTTTTTTTTAATGAGCTATTGGTTTTTTCCTTTTTTTTCTCGTATCGGGGCGCAGGCTTCTTCATATATTGTTTATCCTGCCCTGGTAGTCCATAAACAAGTAATTGATCCAATAAAAAAATGGTTTTATCAGCGTAATGCCATGCAAAAATTAAGACAACAAGTTGAAGAAATTTACAAAGAACGCGATGAGTTATTGGCAAAAAATATTATATTACAAGCTACCGCTGACTATTTTCAAGACATTGCTGAGATCGTAGATTTTAATGCACAATACGATATGGTAAATGGGCAAATAGCCCAAATACTCGTGCGTCATTTAGCTGATCAGGCCCATTTTTTTCTTGTTAATATAGGGTCAAAGCATGGCATAGAAAATAATATGGTGGCAGTTTATAAAAATTGTTTACTTGGAAAAGTAATCGAGGTTTATCCTTGGTATAGTAAAGTTGAATTGATTACTGATTCCCGCTGTAAAATAGCAGGATATTGTGGTAGTACTAATGCACAAGGAATTCATGAGGGCATGAATAATGAAAGCTCTACAACATTATCTTATGTAAGCCATTTAGAGCAGATAAAAAAGGGTGACATAATTATGTCAAGTGGCGAGGGGCTTATCTTTCCGCGTGGTTTTGCATTAGGACGTGTTGCTTCTGTTTCTACGGAAGGACTTTACCACATTATTATGACAAAACTTCTTGTTGATTTACGTCGAATAAATTATTGTACAATTATAGCGAAAGGAATGACTAAATAAATTCACTTCCGAACAAACTAAAAAGATTAGTTAATGTGTTTGCAACAACATTATTATTCCCTTCAGTAAAAAAATCAAGTAGGCCTCCTTGTACTGAAACCTCTATCCACTCAATTTTACCTTCAATCAATGCTTTTTCTCTAATTACCTCAATAGCTTTTTCCATGGTGCCAATTTTATCAATTAAGCCAAGTTTGAGCGCTTGCTTTCCTGTAAATATTTTTCCATCTGCCCAGTCTTCTAGTTTTGTAAGTGAAAGTTTTCGCGATTTTGCAACGATCTCTGTAAATTCTTTATATAAGTTTTTTTGCAACCCTTGAATTAATACTATTTCTTTTTCTG
>JBAVPH010000003.1:0-3659 GCA_049692855.1 Candidatus Babeliales bacterium
GTTGATAAGACTAATATTTTATAAAAATGATTAGTAATATTTCTTATGGTTATTTTATTAGATATAGTTTGCATTTTTCTTATTCATATTGAAATAATTTAAGTTTAATAAACTTCCTTAGGTGCGACATTGAGAAATGAGCTTAACAGAATTCGGCTATTTTTATGTCGGATAATTTAAATAGGGTAAAGTTTTTTATTTTTTTAATAATATCAACTTAATCTTTCGAAGTAGAAAAGTGATTTTGCATAGATTCCGCACTCCGTCTCACCCCTCACCCTTTTACCCGCATGAATAAATGGAGGGTGAGGGGTTTCGACTCCGTATCTACTTGTGCTCCTGTAATTCCTGTATAGATTGTATGCTTTTGTTTAATGATTATTCTAATGATAATGATGACGATAATTCAGATATATCTTCTAATGATTTGATATATTTATGTATTTTTCGCACTGATATACATGCATTGTATTTGTTTGTCTTTGGAATTTATTATCTGGAATTTATTATGTTGATACATCTAATATATTAATTGTGCTAGTTATACTATGCGCTCAAGCTGCCTAGCAATAGGCGAAAGCGCTTCATAAAGCATTCGCATGTCCGAGAAACTTTAGAAAGAGAGAAAGCTAACGGAGAAATTATGCTCTCTAGTTTTACTGCTTTTACTTTAACTCGTTTGTGGTAGTATCCTGTCTACTCTCCTTTTTAATATTTTATTGTTGGTTATTATTACTACTACTTGATTACTATTCTATTGCGTATGTTTTGTAGAAAAAAAAGGGGAACCTAAAAAGAGCTTAAATCGGAATTAATTAAATTTATCAAATTTAACAGCATCAGATTTAATGGAATTGTAATTATAAAGACTTGAAATTTTAAATTTAAAAATATTGAATAGAAAAGAAATGACATAAGGACTTTTTGAAACATACATTGGATGATTCTTATAAACAAAGTAGACAATTATAATTAAACTTACCAATCGAACGACATGCATTAATAAAATGGAACCTAATAAACCAAGGAACGGCATGCTTATTCCACTGAATATACAGATAAGCATGATAGTATAGGGAATGTAAGACAATAAAAGTTCTCTATAATTACTATTAACCTCTAATATTCGTTCATATGGAAGTAACATTGTTTCAAGAAGATAGCCGATTACCATTATTAAAAATGAGTGAAAAACGAAAGGGTTATCCACTGCTATATTACTCTTTATAGCCAAAAAAAATATAATTCCTAAAAAGGGAAGGCATAGGCGGGTGATCTTCGTTGTCAGTTTTGTGAAGGCAACTCGCAGGAGCTTTTTTTCTTTTAACATTGCTACATAAGTGAGTAAGAGGGTATCTGTTGTACCAATAGTTTTAATGACAATGCGATAAAAAAGTAAAGAGATATCATTAGCTACTTTAAAAGAATTTGCAATTGCTGGGCCAAATGTATAAGTAATAAAGGGTATAACAAAGTTTCGTTCAGATAAGCTTTTAAGATTGTTGCTTGTCCACATAATAGCAGAGTGTTTTATAAATTCACGTGTTTTTTTTCTACTATTAATTTTGTTTATGATTTTTGGGTAAGGAATAATACCAATGAGCATTATGCTGCTGGAAATAATAATTATAGCACCAGTGATAATTTTATTAATGAAGATAGCTGTTAGCAAAAGGCTACTTTGGTGAATGAAGTAAATCAATAGCATATTAATAGCCATTTCGACTATCATTATACTAATTGCTAAAATATTATATTGTTTATGCAAGAAATAAGAGTGATATACAAGGCGTAATAGTGCTGCAATGCCTTCAGCAAGAAAAAGAAAGCTTGCTAGAATTATAATATGTGAATTGCTTGGATTTTTTATGACAATTTTTAATAAAAATTGAAAAAGGGGAATGCTGCTAAAGAGAATGATTAGTTGGAATAGAATGATAGTTCGAATAAATTTTTTATTAGCTTGCATATCATTAATAAATTCAGGAGTATAACGGGGTACGGACTTACGAAAACCAAAATCGAGCCATAATAAAAGAAGAAAGGTAATGCTATTAATGTTGGCCCAGTAAGAAAAATCAATGGTGGTTAGCTTTTTTAGGAGGAGGAAAGACAAAAGAGTGAAAAGAATCTTATAGGTTGAATATAATAATGCATTCCAATTGAGTCCTTGTGAGAATTTTTTAAATAAATCAGTTGTATTCATCATAAGATTGGCTCTTTATTTAACTTTATTCATGGTGTTATACTAACAGAAAAAAGACATTAATATAAATTAAGAGTGATTTAATAGAAAAAAAAGGAATAGTAGTGGGACTGGGACTAAGAAGGAGTATTTTTGTTTCTGTTGTTATAAGAGTTATAGCAATTATAGCCTGTATATTTTTTGCTTTTATCCGTTACACTTCAGGAGAGCAATTTAATGGGATTCCGCTCCTTATTAAAGCAGTTGGGGATGTTGATGTAAAAAAAGTAAAACAATTAATCGATCAAGGGGCTAATTTGGGTGCTACTGATGATGAAGGTAATACTGCTTTGCATTACGCTATACAAAATGGTGCTGTTCCGGGAAATATTGCTATTGTAAAACTATTGATATTAAATCATGCAAATGTTCGCGTAAGGAATTTTGGTGGACAAACACCTATCCTTTTAGTTAATTTTATTAAAAACGATGAGGATAGAAAAGATATATTGAGTATGTTGATCAAAAATGGCTCTGATATAAATGCAAGAGATGACAAAAATTATACCTTATTAGATAGGCTGGTTCAACAACGTGATCAACCTGCGGTAGAAGCATTACTTGATGAGTGGGGTCTGTTACTTGCGCGTGAGACACTTGAGCAAGCAAAAAAAATTGCAGGAATAGGGGATCCAGACAATCCGATAAAAAAATATGGACTCGATTATACAGAAATTTATGATGTATTAAACAAGAATATAAAAATCCTTGGTATTGATGATGATATTGCTACTTTTGATAAAAATGGTTTGAATAACTTAATGCTTGCAGTTATTCGAGGAGATAAACAAATAGTGCTTGGCCTTGTCAGCCGTGGAGCTTCTATTAATGCAGAGTCGCGTGATCAATTCGGTTATGCACCATTACATTTTGCCGTGCTACAAGAAAATATTGCAATGATTGAAACATTGTTGGAAAAAAAAGCAGATGCGAATTTAAAAAGCAAGACTGGGCAAGCTCCTCTTCATCTTGTTCCCTATGTAGGGAGTTATATTCAACAAAAACGTTCTGTAGATCTGCTACTTAATTATGGGGCAAATATTAATCTCAGAAATACAAATGGTGACACTATTGTGCATATTATAGTTAGAGGAAATAACATATCTTTGCTTAAATATTTAATTACTCGATTTAGTACGCTGATTAACCTTGATATTAAAAACAATTATGGAGAAACGCCAATTTTGCTAGCTAAAAAACTAGACCGTAATGATATGTTACCGTTGCTTCGGAAGTTAGAACAAGCAAGAAAAATAAAAAATCCTAACTGACCTTAATCAACCAAATAATTCTTATATAAAATTAATCATAAAAACATCTACGTTAAATTGACAAAATATATTTTTGATTATTAAAATGCAATAAAAAATTATGTATTTCATTTTTATTGTTTCTTAATTGATTTGTGATAAGT
>JBAVPH010000004.1:0-9471 GCA_049692855.1 Candidatus Babeliales bacterium
TGATATAACTGGTTTGCTTAATAAAGAACTGTTGCAAAAAGGAACAAAACATCCTATTACTCCGCTTTCTCTATTCGAAATTATTGGCTTTGTTTTTGCTGGGTTTCTTACTGCTTATGCACTGAACAAGTTTGTTCTGGATAAAATATTTGATTTATTGCTTGTTGATACTGGCGTGCAGCATACGGTCACAAGATTAATTCAATATTGTGTCATTGTTATTGCGATATTTATCGGGTTTCAAAATGTTGGTCTTGGGCAACTCATTGGTGTACTTATTGGTGCTTTAGCAGTGGGTATTGGATTTTACATTAAAGATCCTATTAGTGATTTAGTTGCTTATTTTATTATTTTAGTACAGCGACCAATAAAAATAGGTGATTATGTAAAAATAGATTCAGAGACCGTTGGCGTTGTAAGAAGAATTACAGCGCGTGCAGTAATTGTGCGAAGAAAAAATAGCACTACTCTAGTAGTACCAAATTCATACGTGTTGAATCGTGCCATTGAAAATTGGAATTATGTTCGCAACTTTATTGCATTTAAAGATATTACGCTTACCGTTGTTTATAAAAGTAATCCAATGCGGACGAAAGAGACTCTGCTAAAAGTTGTGGAAGCACATCCAAATGTATTAAAAAACCCGAAACCAATTATTCGTTTAGATGAATTTAGTGAGGCAGGGTATGTATTTATGGTCCGTGGCTTTATTAGCTCTGCTTACACACTTGATCAATTAGATATTGCCAGCGACATTCGTTTTTCTATTGTCAAGGCGTTACAGGATGAAGGTATTGAACTTGCGGTTCCTATGCGTAGAATTATTGAAGTTTATTCGCATAAAGAGGAAGATTTTTCTCATAAAAATGATGAAAAAATTTAGTATATTATTCTTTTTTTCTCATATTCTTTAATGCCTCATAGGCACCAGATTTAATAAATCCAAGAATAACCAGATAAACGCCCATTGCAACAATGATAAGGCTTAGTCCTTTTTGTACAAGGCCAAGAGCATGAAGTAATAATACAAAACCAATGACGATAAAAAGAATTCCTTGTGTTTTTTCTGAAAGATTGCGCATCTCAATCATGATTTCCTCTTTTTTATGTTATTTATATGATATTACTTTTTAATGAGTATACGATGCAAGAATAGAAAAATAAGAGATTTATTTAAAAGTAATAATAGACAGCAAAGGTAAAGCGGGTATTCCCTACGGGAATCGTATCAATTACTTTTCCTTTATTCGTAAGAGTGCCATAGCTTGCTCGTGTATATTCTAATTCAGCGGCAGCTACTATTTTTTTAATATACCAACGGGCTCGTGGCGCAATACGAAATAGTGTATTAATATTAGTGCCAATACCAAAAACACGCCTTTCAGTAATCATACCCTCATTGTTAATTACATCTTGTTTAATAGTTTTTGAGGCACCAAGATTTTTACTTACACCCATAAAAAGTCCTGGTTCTACATTTTTAATTTTAATAGCGGTATCAATCCAAAGCGCAATTTCACGTAGATTTGTATAGGTACGTTTGTCAGTAATCGGGTCAATGGTATGAACAGCATAGCCACCGAACATACTAAAATTAGTACCATTTTCTACAAAAGTAAGTTTCGTTCTAAAATAAAAATCTTGCCAGGTAAGACAAACAAGAAAAAGAGCAAGAATGCTATTAATACTTTCCCGTACCTTAAATTCCTTATTCGTAACAATGCGTGGCACTAACTGTTTATAGTCAAGGCCGGCAATAAGTAGATGTTCTCCTATTTTTATTTGTAGTTGACCATGCAAATTTGGGATAACCGCATTACGAAGATATTTTGTAGTAAATCCTTCTGGGCCATCATTAAAAAAACGAACTTGTGATAAAGCAGCAGCAATGATTTTAATTCTTTCGTTGTGATAGGTGAATCGTACTTGTGGGCTTCGTGAAAATGGTTCAAAAGGAACGCCACCATTAAAAGAAATAGATTCAACCCAACAAAAAGGAACAATAACGGGATGCCATGTTTGTCCAGCAATAAAAGAATATTTTTCCCAATCAAATTGCATAAAGGCATGACGTAGTCTGAAAATATTAAGAAATTCAGGAATAACACCATAAATATTGCGCAAATTTGATGCGGTAAATCCCAAAAAATCTGCTTCAATCACACCAAAATATTCGACATTATCAATTTTTGGCCCCTTAATAGTTGCACGCAAACGACTTTCAATATCAGACATGTCACCTTGTCCTTTGGCATTAATATCTTTGCCGGTTTGATCAAGTCTTTTTTCTTGAGGGGCAAAAAGTACATAATCATCACGTAACCCAAATACTTGCCTTGTATCATAATAAGCGGCATATTTTATGTAGCCAGTAAAAACAACAGGGATTAGGTTATGAATTTTAGTATATCGTCTGATATTTTCCAGCATAGGAGGCGTAAGCTCGGGAAATTCCGCTAATTCTTGTGGTTCTCTTTCAATTGCTGGTTCTGTTTGATTTGCTTTTGTAGTATTAATTAAGTTAATAAGGCTGAAAAAAATAAGCAGTGTTATTTTTTTTTTGTGCATAACCTATTTCCTTTTTTTGTTGTATTTTGTTGTTGTATGATAGCACAGATACTGAAATTTACTAGTAACCTGATAGGTAAATTTCTTATGATATTATCTTTACCCTTGGAAAAATCCATTTATTGGCCATGGTTTAGAAAAATCAAGATGCGGATCTTGCATCTGTTCATGTTGCACAAGAAATTGGACTTCTTGTAATGAAATATCGTTTTCGCGGATAGTTTTCAGTAATCCTTCAATAAAAAATAATTTTCCAGTAGTAGCAGATTCTTTTGATAAAGGATCAGAATCAAAAGAAAGATAGGCTGTTTGATCAGATGTTGCTAGTAATACGGTATGAAGTGTAACCTTTTTTTCCATGTTATTTTCTTCGTGCAATAGTGTAAGCCATGTATTAATAAGGCAATGAAGGTCTTGTTGTTTATTATGAGTCCACAATAAATCATGATTTTCAGCTTTCCATTGATTATTTTGCCAGAAAATAAGATGAACTTCTTTTTTACTTGCTGGTTTTTCATTGCTTACTTCTTGTGTAATTGTTGCAATATTAAAAATAATGAATTCATTTTTTATAGCAAAAAAAAGCATGCCAGCAATAACACAAAAAAATAGAAATACAGAATAGATTATTGGTTTCATAGTTTCTCTAATTGCTTTCTATAATAGTGCCGATACTTTGAGCAATTGGTCCTATATATTGTTGCCAATCAAAAGAATTTTTGATTCCCATTTCTATGCCAATTGCTGGTGCAACCACACCTATGAGCGGTTTAAATGGAATTTTAATTATATCATTGGTAATAAATAATTTTTGATGTTCATCTTTTTTGCATGATTGTTGAATATAATTGATGTAGGTATCAGTTAAGTGTTTATGAAAGAGGTGGGCTTGGTCATAGGAATAAAAAGAAAGAGTTGCTTGCGGTGTAATGAAATCATCATTATAAGTAAATTGATATAGATGAAGATGCGGTTTAATTTCAGTTGTTTGATAAAAATGAATACTAATAAAAAAATCAACTTGTAAACGATTTGCAAATGAAGCATTTTGCAGAGGGTAAACAATATCACTAGTAAAACGATTAACAATCATCGTAACATGCGGATGTTGCTTTTCTACTATTGTTTTTAATTGTTCAGCATATTGTAGCGCAATACCACGTTCAAAACTGTCACCAATTGTTCTGCCAATTTGTTTTGCATCACCAGCAGGAGAAAGCATTATTAAAAAAGAATTTTGTTGTGAGGTGTTGATGTAGCGAGCTAAAAAAGAAGGGGTAAAAAATAGGAAGAGAAAAAATAATAATTTTTTATGTTGAATTAGCGGCATTGTAAATCAGTTGTTAAAAATTGTTGTAAAAAAGTAATACGCTCTGCATTTTTCTTGTTTTTTATGCCGATCATAATTGCTTTTGGTTGACCAATAATTATGCATAATTTTTTTGCCCGGGTAATTGCTGTATAGATTAAATTACATTGCAGTAACGTAAAATGTTGCATAAAAATAGGAATAATAACCGCTTCATATTCAGAGCCTTGGCTTTTATGGATAGAAATTGCATAGGCAAGAGCTAACTCATTAAGTTCACTAAAATCATAATTAAGAATTCGTCCAAGGCATTGCATTTGTAATATTTTTTCTTGCTTGTTGATAGTAGTGATAGTGCCAATATCACCATTAAATATTAATTTATCATAATTGTTGCGCATTTGCATAACAGGATCGCCAACTTTAAAGGTAGTTCCTGCATGCAATACTTGTTCTTCTGTCTGTTGTGGATTACGCAACTGTTGTAAATGATGATTAAGATTTTGCGTGCCAATAACACCACGATGCATGGGTACAAGTACCATACTATCAGCTGGCGAAACGCCAACACGGCCAAGTGCTTTTGTGTAAATAATTTGCAAATGTGTTGGGACATTTCCTGGTTCTTCTTCTTTAATAAATATAAAATCGCGTCGTGCATCTTCCTTAAAAGAGAGAGGAAACTGTCCTTCATTGACACGATGCGCATTAATGACAATAAGGCTATCTTGTGCTTGTCGAAATATTTTAGTCAATCGCATATAACCAACACTCTTACTTGCAATTAAATCTTGCAAAAAATTACCAGCACCAACGGAAGGTAGTTGATCCGTATCACCAATAAGTACTAATGATGCATTGAGGGGTAATGCTTTGAGTACTGCATAAGCAAGAAAAATATCAATCATAGAAGCTTCATCAATAATAAGAAAATCAAGTTGCAATGCATTTTGTTCATTGCGAACAAATCCCATGGTGCTTACATCAAATTCAAGGAGACGATGAATCGTGGTAGCAGGGCGCCCAGTTCCTTCCGTTATTCGTTTTGCGGCGCGACCCGTTGGTGCAGCGAGCCGATAAACAACTTTGTGATCATCTAAAATAGAAAGTAATTTTTTAATGAGAGTTGTTTTCCCAGTTCCTGGGCCTCCCGTAATAATCGATATTTTATGTTGCAAAGAAGTTAAAATACTTCGTTGTTGATCTTCATTTAATACAATGTTTTTTTCTTGTGCATTACGTAATTTTTTATAGATGGTATTGATATCAAATATATGCTTGGGGGGTTGCTGCATGACCTTTTTTATTTTATGAGCAACTCCTTTTTCAGAAAAATAAAATTGGGATAACGTAATAAAATGTTGATCATTGTAGGTGATGAGTTTAATGATATCGCTATTATAAAGTTCATGAAGACTTACTTTTATTGTATCTTGTATATCAACAAGTGCTAAGTCGAGCAGTGTTGCTGTCTCTTTTTTTAACGCTTCAAGGGGGCTATAAAGACTTCCATCATTAACGGTCGTAGAAATAATGTGTAAAATGCCAGCCTTGATTCGCTTAATTGAATTGGAAGCAATGGAAAGATTTTGTGCAATCTGGTCTGCAGTTTTAAAACCAATTCCCCAAATATCCTGTGCAAGGCGATAAGGATTTTCAAGAATGACATTGATTGCATTTGCACGATAATGTTTGTAAATTTTTGCTGCATAAGCGGGTGTAACCCCTTTTTCTTGCAAAAAAACCATAAGGTGAGAAATTTCTTTTTGATCTTTCCAAGCTTCAATTATTTTTTCTACTCTTTTAGGACCAATGCCATCAATTTCCTGCAATCGTTCTGGTTGTTTATCAATAACTTCTAAAACTTGCTCACCAAAACGATTAACGAGTTTTTCTCCATACGTTGGGCCAATACCTTTAATAAGCCCAGAGCCAAGATATTTTTTTAGGCCAATAATGCTTGTTGGGACTTGCGTAGTACATTGTTGTGCTTCAAACTGTTTGCCAAATTTTGGATGCATAATCCATGAGCCTTGAATACTTACTTGTTCACCGGGATGCAATGATGGCATAAATCCCTTCACTGTTATTGTTTGTTTATTTTGTAATTGTAAAATAAAAACAACAAAGCCATTTTCTTGATTATGGAAAAGAAGACGATCAATGTAACCAGTGAGTGTTTCTGTTGCAGACATAATAACTTATTTGAATGAATTATTTTTATTAATCAGTTAATTATTATAGCATATTTTAAGATAAAATTTATTAATCATAGCTAACATTTAGAAAAAGTAAATTTAAAACATTGTTTCTATATTTAATGATACACCATAATCGTCGCCAAGCCCTTTGTTTGTTGTTGTGTAATCAGCATTAAGAGAAATAAACCAGGTATGTGTTGGTTGCTCAGCTTTATATACAATGCTACCAAAAATTTTACCTTGATAAGCAACAGGAGGGATTGCTTTTTTGATATCAAGCTGCTTGAGCGTTTTTTTAAAAGTATTAATAGAACGAAATTTTTCTTTATCTTGCATCCAAAAATCAGTACCAATATTGAAACCCCATTTTTTCCCTTGATGGCAAAGTTTACTTGTCCAGCGAAAAATAATACCCGGCTGAATTTTTGTATCAAAAGCGCGTAAATAAATTCGTTCTATAAATTTTTCTTCTAAAAAGATAAGATTTTCTTGTGCATCATCTGGATTTTCAAAGTCACGATCAAATTCTTGCTCATTAATTTTATTGATAAAAAAACGTTTTTGTGTACCAGGAAAAAGATATTCTACTGAAATACGACTTGCATAAGTCAAATTTTTTGTCCAGGATCTTCCAATAAGGTGATAAAGTGGTACATAGCTACGTAAAAATACCCCAAGGCCAAGGTGACCACCATTGCCAAGAGTTGTGTCGAGTAAATCGGCAGAAATGCGATCAAGGGCACCAAGTAAAATATTACTCAACAAAGAGATTGCTGTTTTTAAATTTGCTTCACTTGGATTTTCTGCGAGTTGAAAAAGAGCTTCAAAATCAATAGCAGGAAAAGTAGAGGGTTTAGGAAAATTAGTTCCTTTAAATCCAGCTCCCCATTTAAATGCAGTTGGTATAGTTACAAGGCCACCGAGTCGAATTGCAAATGCTTTATTTTCAATTAAATCAAAATCTAATTCTACACGTGTGTCTCCAATTCCAATTGCATCACTGATAAAGTGTCTTTTTATAAAGTTATCCTCTTGTGGTTCGCCAGATATGCCAAATTCTTCGGCAATCAGATCTAGATTTTCCTTTGAAATAGAATAGTTGCTCTGTAGATAATAAAAAGGGAAGAAAATACGCAATGTTTTATCTTGCCATTGGCGCATCACATGAAACATAAAACCACCACGACGTTCTTCTACAGTCGTGGTTGAAACAAGGGAAAAAATTCTATTGATATCAAGAAGATTCCGATCAAGGAGCTCCTTAAAAATATCAATTGTATTTTCTAGAAGGCCAAGCAGCGTTGGTTCTCTTAATGCAAGGAATGAATCAAGGTTTGTACAATCAAAATTAAAATTAGAACGATCTTTTTTTCTTGCAAAAATATGAAATCCAATAATCCAGGGATTAGCAAAATAGCAACGATCTGGTTCAAATATTGGTTCATCTAGCAAACTTCTTTGATTGAGAGAATTAGTACGTAAAAAAAAGGGGGTTTCCAGGATTTTTTTTGCCCCAATTTGGCATAGTAAGGTAATAATATCAAAGGGCTCTATTTGCCGGGTAGTTAAATTAGATCCAACCGTATCTAAGAATTCATTAATAAAGGGATCATCATCATCATCAAGAAAAAGGTCATTATCAAAATTTAATGAATAGTTACTTTTATCTGATGTATCAAAATTCTCTATATTCAGATTGTTTATATTATCTGCTAGTAAAGAGCATGGTAAAAATATTGTTATTACTATATGTTTTAATTTATTTTTTAAATTTATCATAATAATTTTTTTTTGCTTACTACTCTAAGTAGTTATAATTTATAGTGCTATGTTTATAGGTTGAAAAATAGTTTAAAAAAAATTTTCAATTCCTGTTATTATATTTTGAATATTATTTTAATTATAGCTGGATTTTGTTAATATAACAAAAGTACTAGTTTTCCTAAAATATTGCTGTAAGCGCTCTTGTAAATAAATTGAAATATGCGCTAAACTAAAGTAAAGAAGTAATTGATTGTAGCAAATTAAATAATGATAATGTTCTTTAATATAGGAGGCAACCATGGATAGTGTATCTAGTGCAAAGGCAGCAGCATTTATTGGTGCAGCAATCGCAATGGGAATTGGAAGTATTGGTCCAGCGCTGGGTCAAGGTTTTATTGGGGCAAAAGCTTGTGAAAGCATTGCGAATTGTCCAGAAAAAGCAGGAGAGTTACGCACAACGATGATGATTGCAATGGGGTTGGTAGAAACTTCTGCAATTTATGCATTACTTATTGCAGGATTATTAATTGTGGTGGCTACTGGATTAAGCTGAATGAATATTAATGCGACGCTTTTTGCGCAAATGATTAACTTTTTTATTGCTTATTGGGTTATGCGTATTTTTCTTTTTAAGCCAGCCTTTCAAGAAATGCAGACTGAGGAAGAAGAACAGAAGCAGTTGAATGTTGTTATTAAACAACAAGAGCAGAGTATTGCAATTAAAGAAGATAATCGGCAAGAGTATTGGCAATCATGTCGTAATTATTTTAAAGAAAATCAACCTTCTTGTTATCCCAAAAAATTAATAAGTGAAGAGGTTCGGGAAGTTACGCTACCAATAATACCGCAGCAATTAGTAGATAAGTTGGTTGATGAGACAGAACAATTTTTAATACGAAAAATTGGGTATATTGGTGAATGAAATAATAGCTTTTATTTTTAAGATAATAAATTTTTTTGTATTTATTGCATTGGGAATTTATCTTTTCAAGAAATATGCTTATCAAAAAATTGTTATTGGTATTGCGAAAAAAAAGTCTCTTATACAGGGTCTTTTTAATCGTCAACGGGAGCTGGAACAACAACAATATTTACTTGACCAGACTGTCGTAAAAGAAGAGCAATTTTGTCAACAATTGAAAAAAAAAATTGATTTATGGAAGTGCTCTGTTGTAAAAGAAGAAAAAGAAAAACAACAAGAGCAAGAAAATCAAGCGCAAATTCTTTATAACAATTTAAAAAAGAAAATGAACAGTATTGTTACCAAGCAGGTAGAAAGAAAAGCTCATCAAAAAGCAATTACTAATGCACAGGCTGTTTTGATACAACAATTTTCTCAAGAAAAAAATGCACAGCACTTTTTAACATGGACAATTTCATGGATGGCCGAAAATGAAGAGTGAGGAATTGAGTGAATCGAACAATAGCAATTATAGCAAAAAGATACGCACAAGCATTCATCAATATTTTTTTTGATAAAATAGATCGACAAGATTATGAAAATATTCACCAGGCTGCAACAGGTATTAATAAACAAGTACTCTTTTTTTTACGGTTACCGGCGCTCGACTTTACGGTAAAAAAAGATGCATTACTTTTGTTATGTAAACGATTCAGTCTTCCTCCTTC
>JBAVPH010000005.1:0-2484 GCA_049692855.1 Candidatus Babeliales bacterium
TAATTTTTTGTTCCTTATAATCTTTTTTTATTATTGTTTTTTATTTTAATCAATTTTTAATGGATAGAAAATTTCATGACTTTTTAAGCCTGGAGATAAATGGTAGCTTTTTCCTTATTCTCAACTAATTGGAATACAATAAAAATAGATATGCGTGAATAATGTTTGAAAATATGAACAATAAAACATTTTTATTAGTAATTATGATGGTCTAAAATAGATTATTTCATTTAAATTTAGATTATGTTATTTGTTTAAGTTTAAATGATTTATAACATTGTCAATTTGCTTACCATTTTTTAAATTTGATATTTCGAATTGTTTTCTTCTTAAGAAGATACTGTTAATTCATTTTTTACGAAAATTACTTTTTCTTGATTCTAACCTACAAACAATAAATTTATGTATTTTATAAAATATACATACTCAATTATAGTAAAACCAGACAATAAGAGAAATAAGGATGGAACTCATAATATAAAAAGGACGAATTGTTTTTATTGGTTTGAATTGCCATAAAAAAAAAGAAAGAATTCCTGTTGCTATAAAATAAAAAAGCCGAATTAAAAAGATAACCAATAAAAGAAGTGGAACAGAAAATAAAATGGTAGATGAATAGACACTATAAAGAAGAAAAAGAGTAAAACAATTGAGAAAGAGAAGATAGCTCTTTTTATCTTGCATAATATAAAATTGTTCATAAGTGATAAAAAAATTTTCAATAAAAATTATTAAAAAAGATAGATAGATAGCAACATGCTGATCAGTGCCAGTAGCTGGAAGTAATAGTTTATAGTTAATAATAAAAAAAATACTTAAGCAAAAAAGAACATGATACATTTTACTCGTAATAGTAGAAAAAAAATTTTGTTGTATTTTTATATTTTTATTTTTTATAGACGCAACGAGTATATTGGTAGTGGTGCCAAATATTTTTTTAACTATGGTGGTAATATTAAATGCGATGCTGCTTGAAAATTTAATAATACCAGCGCAATCAAATCCAAAGAATTTTGTCGTTATAAGTACAAGAAAATTGCCAGAAAAAAAACTGTGGTGTATTTGATTTAAAAATGTAACAGTACGGTTTTTTATTATTTCCTTATACATATTATTATTTTTAATTTGTTTAACGGAAGAAGGTAACATCATAAACCAATAATAGACATAATGAAAAAATAATAGTGTTTCAATTACAGTAACAAATAGTAAAAAAGAAAAAATAAGATAGGGAGTGATAGAAAAACCAATTGCATAACAACCCCATATAAGGCAGACATAACTAATAATGGTGAGTAACTCTCCTAATACTGTTATGTTAAATTGTAAGCTCAATTGTAAAATTACTTTTAATAGTTTTTTTACATTCTCAATAAAAATTAATAATAAAATAATAGGGAATAAGCGAGTGAAAAAATTATTTTGATGCCAGAAGGTAGCCATGCCAATGATAATGATACTACTTATACTGCAATTAATGAGTAATTGAATGCCCAGAAGTTTTGTAATCGATTGCTTGCTACGGATATATGTTGGGTACAAGGAACTTAGTGTAATATCAAGCCCTGCATTACTAATAGTTACCGTTAGATAAATGGCAGAAAAAAGTGAGCCAATTAATCCATAAAGAGATGCGGAAATTGTAGCAAAAAGAAGTAATTGATGAGCAAGAAGGAATCCATGATAAACAATCGATTCTCCCATGTGCCACCAAATAATAGTATTAATTCGCTTGCTCAAAGACAACATACAATAAATCCCCTAAAAATAAATGGTAATGATAATAATAGCAAATATATTTATTTGTATCTAATGAATCAAAGTCCCTTATAGAAAAAAATATATTTTATGGTATACTTTTAAAGTAAGAGTTTTCTCTGGGTAAACTTTTCCCTTACCACGAAGGGTAACAGATGTTTACTCTTAATGAAAAAGTTGTCTATCCCGGTCATGGGGTAGCGAGAGTTGTTCGAATTATTGAAAAAAAAGTTGCTGGCAAATCTTCAGAATTTTTTGAACTTAAATTTATCAACAAAGATATGACTATTTTGGTCCCCATTGCAAATGTTTTATCGGTTGGTATCCGTCCTCTCAGCTCTAGTAAGCATATTAATGATATTTTTAAAATACTTTCAGAACCAGTTACCCCGATCTGTCATGAAGCAGTAATAACAAACTGGAATAAACGTAATAAAGAATATCAAGGTAAATTAAGAACAGGCGATTTGCGTGAGATATGTGCAATTTATAAGGACCTTAAATATATAGAAACACAAAAAGAACTATCATTTGGTGAAAAAAATTTGCTGAGTCAAACGGAATCTCTTCTTGTTGAAGAAATTTCTCTTGTTAATAATCTGGAAACAGATAAAGCAACACGACAGTTACGGTTATTAGTGCAGCGCGAACAGCAACAACTTTCACAATAATAAAACAGGAGCAAGAATTAATTTTTTTGCTCCTGTTTTATTATTGTATATTTTC
>JBAVPH010000006.1:0-5840 GCA_049692855.1 Candidatus Babeliales bacterium
GGATTTAATTCTCGTGAACTTGCTGCATTACGTATTTATCGTGATACCTTAAAAGCACTTATTGTTCAGAATACACCAGGTAATATATGTAAGCATTTAGATGAATTAGTAGACAAGGTAAAATTAAAAAAACAAGTACGCTATTTTGGAGATGAATCTTTTTATGTAATGCATAAATACCCATTATTAAGTAGTAAATCAATGAGAACATGTAAAATGATGATTTTTCAAAATTATGAATATTCGAAAAAATTAGCAGAATTGCTTGATACTATTCTGCATAAGTAGTCAAAATAAGAATAATGATCATTATAATTTATTTACTTGCAATGATTGACATAATCATAAGGTTTAATAAGAAATGTAAAAAAGGGGATCATGTTCTATTTAAAACGTGCAATATATATTATTTTGTTAATTATCAGTTCTTCCCATTTTATCATTGCGCAATTGAAAAGACGTCCTTTAAAAATATTAATTTTTGAGACTTATTTTCCTCCAAGGACAAGTACTGCTGTACTCAATCAAATTACCGGTTTGATTGATCGCGGTTATGAGGTCTGGATTTATGCAAAGAGCCGTGGCGATATGGAACGAGCACATCCTGATATTACGCGGTATGGTTTAATGGAACGAGTTTTTTTTAATAAAAAAAAAAAAATTTGTGAAGTAAGTAGACCAACTCGTCCTCGATTATGCAACTATTTGCGCAAAAAAAGAGGTGCTAAAAGTGAATACAAAAAAAAAATTAGAAAAAAAAGATCTTTATATAATCTACCACCAGATTTAGATACATTTGATATTATTTACTGTCCATTCGGTTATCGTGGTCTTGAATTTCTTGAAGTTTTTGAGAGTAAAAAAATAAAAGCAAAATTTGTAACAGGTTTTCGTGGTGCTGATTTAACAAGGGATGTTCAACATGATCCACACAAATACGATACTTTGTTTAAGCAATGCGATCTTTTTTTGCCTGTTTGCGATTACTTTAAACAAAAATTAATGGAGTTTGGTTGTACAGAAGAAAAAATTATAGTGCTCCACTCAGCGATTGATTGTAAATTGTTTTCTTTTCAGCAAAGAAAGTTTCCTAAAAAAAGAACGATTCAAATTGTATCCATTTGTCGTTTTGTAGAAAAAAAAGGACTTGAATATGCCATTAAAGCAATAGCACAATTACTCAAGTATCATAAAAATATCCAATATCGCATTATTGGGTCCGGACCATTAAAAGATAAATTACTTGATTTAATTCAAGAACTTGGTGTTCAAGACCAAATTAAACTAATAGGTCAAGTCTCGCAGAGTAAAGTTGTAAGTTTTCTTAAAAAAGCACACATCTTTCTTCTTCCTTGTGTGACAGCGCAAAATGGTGACGAAGAAGGTATTCCAAATTCAGTGAAGGAAGCAATGGCAATGGGATTAATTCCAATTAGTACATATCATGCTGGTATCCCAGAGCTTATTAAAAATAATTCAGGGTTTTTGGTCCCATCAAAAGACATTCCTGCATTAGTTGAAAAAATTAATTATCTTATCAGGTATCCAAAAATTTGGTCTAAAATGAGTTTACTGGGCAGAAAAATAATAGAAGAAGAATATGAAAAAGAATATATTAATGATCAACTTGAACAAATTTTTCAGCAACTTGCTCAATAAATATTTAGTAAAAAATAATTGCTTGTTTCTTATATGGTTTTTTGCTAATGATAGGTATATATCTAAAAAAAGGAAAAAACATAATGAGCACATTTTCATTTAAAAAAATAATTAGTCAATTTGTACTCATCTTACTTTCTTTTGTAACAGTTATTTCTTTGTATGGTTATGAAAGTTATCGTCCAACACGATCAATGCGAATTCTTTTTGTTGTAGGTTCTTTTCCAGTTTTATCAGAAACATTTATTATTAATCAGATTACTAAATTGATTGATCGAGGACATGAGATTTTTATTTATTCGTTTCGTAAGGGTAATTTTAAAAAAATACATCAGGATGTTAAAAAATATCATCTTTTAGAGCGTACGTTTTATGGTAAATTCCCTGCATACGCTCGTCCATTCGATATTATTTATTGTCAATTTGGGACGCAGGGAATTAAATTATTACGAGCAAAAAAAAGATACAAAATTAATGCGAAACTGGTTACTTGTTTTCGTGGGTCTGATATAAGTTCTTATCTTAAGCGGCGTCCGCGTGCGTATCATGCATTATTTGACGGAGGAGGGGATCTTTTTTTACCTGTTTGCAAATTTTTTAAACAAAAATTAATTAAGCAAAAATGCGATCCGCATAAAATAATTGTCCATCATTCTGCAATAGATTGTGATAAATTTGCATATAAAAAAAGATCGTTAAAGGCAGGGGAGCAAATTCGAATCCTTACGGTTGGACGTTTAGTAGAAAAAAAAGGAATTAAATATGCAATCAGGGCAATAGCAAAATTAGTCAAAAAATATCCTCATATTCATTACACGATTGTTGGTGATGGGCCGTTAAAAGAAGAGCTTGCTTTATTAATTCAAAAACGCAAACTCGAAGATTATGTGACACTCTATGGCTCAGCAACGCATGATGAAATTGTTTCAATTTTAAATGAAGCTCATCTGTTTGTTCTTCCTTCTACTGATGCTTCTGATGGTAATCAAGAAGGAATACCAAATGTACTGAAAGAAGCAATGGCATGTGGAATACCAGTGGTAAGCACGTTTCATGCAGCTATCCCAGAATTAGTTGAAAATAATGTATCTGGGTTATTAGTATTACAGCGTAATTCAGGAGTTTTAGCTCAAAAAATAGAATATTTAATTATGCATCCAGAAAAATGGGAATCTATGGGGCAGGCAGGAAGAAAAAAGATTGAACAAGAGTTTGAAATTAATAAAATAGTAGATAAATTAGAAAAATTGTTTCGTAATTTATTGAAAAAAAATCGAAAAAAATTTGTAATTTAAAAGAGGAGAAGTATGAATATTTGTTCTATATTATCTGTTATTTTATTTGTTTCTACATTTTTTCCTACCCATGCATTAAAGGGGCCGATAGTTCATGAAACAAATTTACTTGTTACCGATAGCGCTATTCCATTATCACAATCAGATTTTAATTCCGGAACTTATCGGATTAAAAGTCCGGGTTATTACTATTTAACTGAGAATATTTCTTTTGGTCCTGATCCAGCAGCAGAATCTTCCCGGACCGACAAACCGCGAACAGCATGGTTTGCTGCAATAAGTATTGAGTGTGATAATGTAATTATTGATTTAAACACAAAAACATTAGATATGAGTGAAGATTTTTTAAATAATCATGGGTTTAAAGTCTTTTCAATGATAGAACTAAATAATTCACCATTTCCACACTTGATTTTTGCGTTTTCCGGAGAGACAGAAGTAAAAAATGCACACAATGTTGTTATTAAGAATGGCACATTAGGACGCAGTTCGCATCATGGCATTCATGGTAATGATAATTCAAATGTTACTATTTATGATCTTATTATTAGAGATTGGGAAGTTGCCGGTATTAGCTTAAATGGATTGAAAAGTGGTGATATAAAAAATGTAGCAATTTCTGGTGTGGAACATACAGTACCATTTACCGGTTTGCTTGCTTTACTTTTATCAACGCGTTTGGTGTTACAAGAATTAGTTGATAATGGCGATGTTAGCGCGCAACAATATATTGATGCACTTGATCTTGTTATTAATAATGATACGCAAAATGGTAAAAACCATCCAACCGGAACTCATGATAGTAATACTTATGGATTATTTATTAATCGTATTTTAGATGTTGGGCCAATTGTTACTCACTGCGATATGAAAACTGCTAATACAATTAGTATTGAAAATGTGACAATAGATAATATAACAACATCAGTTATAGAGACAGTTGGTATTGCAGATCTTGATGGTAACCGCTTAAAAGGTGATTTGTTTGGTGTTATGCGTTGGGTCGATGCGTATCCAAACGGTACTTTTGCACCAAATAGTATTTTAAAAGCACAAGTTTATGGCGTGCAACAAAATAATCCTGGCAATTTGCCAACTGGCTTTGCAGCTAATATTCTTGATGATAATCCGAATGAAGAGCTTTTTCTAAGTCAAGTACAACCAATATTTGATGGCGATTTTGCAGGACATACGGTGAAAGGGGCTTTTGGTGTTCGTCTTGATTGTGGACATGGGGTAGCAATAAAAAATTGTCGTGTTTTAGGAATTGAAAATATTGGGCAACTCGGTACATTGGTTGCAGATATTCCGGGTGGTTCAAATTATTCATTTACACAAACGCGCTATACAGGAAATGATACGTATGGGTTTTCGCTCGCTGCTTGTTATAATTGTAAACTAGATCTTTGTGCTGCAACTGAATGTGCAAGCAACAATGGAATGGTTAATGGTATTGCGCTTATTAATGAGTCACGGGGAAATAAGCTTACCCAATGCGTTTCAAGTGATCATTATGCTTCTCTTGATAATTTAAATTCTGTTGTTAATCCATCCTCAGTAGTCTATGGTTATGTAGTTAATAATAGTTCAAACGCAAATCAACTTGACAATTGTACATCTCAATTACTTACTGCGCCGCGATATTGTTATGGATTTTATCTTTATGATGTTATTGATGTCGCGGTAAATAATTGTCTTTCTTCAAGCCATTCAGTAACTGCTGGACCTTCGCAAGAAAGTAAAAAAGTTGCAGGATTTGTATCATGGGGAAGTGATTGTACGATATTTAACAACTGCCAAGCGAGAGAGATACGTTGTAGCGGAGAAAATAATGCCACTGAACAATCACAATCAAGAGCCACTGGTTTTTGGCTTGCTGAATTAACGAATGATCAAGATGATAGACGCGCGTTAATAACTGATTGTGTTGCAATTGGTAATGATGCTGGTGCAGGCAAATCAATGGGAATTTATTTGGATGATGTAACAGGAGCAGCGATTCTTAAAAATACGGTAGCAAATCATAGCAGTTCTTCAAGCAAAGGACAAGGATATGGTATCTATATAACTGATCCTGAAGATGAATTTCTTATGTTACAAAATCTTGCATTCAGTAACAAAACTGCAAATTACCGCATGAAAGGAAAGAGTGTACCTGTTCTTGAATTATTGGCTGATAATATAACTAATTATCAAAATAATCCATGGTATAATACATCAATAAAATAATTGTTTTTTTACTGCTTAGGTTCTATTCTTTTGGAGGCAATTAAACCAATATACGCTTGCTATTGCTATTATTACTGCTGCTATTATGTAGATAATAATAGCAGCAGGGAACGCATTAAATGCCGCTTGTTGTATTGTGTACAATATAAGAATAGTACCGGTGATTAATGGAATAAGCCCACGATCAAAGCGAATAATAACATAATAACTCAACGCAATAATACTTCCCATAATAGTACCGGTAACAAGCCAATTTAATGTGTTATTAAACGTACCGAGGCCATAGATTGCAATGCCAAGAAAAACAAAAAGAAAAGAAGAAAGTAATTGTTTTTTTTGCTCATGATTGGTTATATAATCAACAAAAGAAGAAATAATTAAACATCCTATTGTTGTTGTAATATATGTAAAAAAAAGGCTGGTAATCACTGCATAGAAAGGGAAAAAGGTGCCTATCGCATTATAATCTGCCCACAATGGTTGTGTAGATGGCAATAAATAATACAATAATTTTTCAATGCCAGCAAAAAATAATCCACTGCTTATGCCAATTAGATAAGTCATGCCAGTTGATGGTAATCGGCACAATGATTTGATTGTTGCAAAAGCAATAATTAAAAAACTAAATGCACTTGCTTTTATAAAAGTAACTAAAAT
>JBAVPH010000007.1:0-4787 GCA_049692855.1 Candidatus Babeliales bacterium
ATTTGGCTAATAATAGCCAATTTTAAAGGGCTCTTTAATCCTTTTTTAATTTTCGTATAAGCTCTTAATTATTAAGACTGCGGTATATTTCTTTTCCAAACAACTTATGCATAAACCAAAAAAAATATACAAAAAGGCAAACTACTATTACTTTTTTATTAAATAATAGAGAAATTTTTGACGACTCAGACAATTCACGTTTTTCTTCAATATTACCAATTCCGTCTAAAACTTTTTCTATTTCACTCATTATTTCTTTTTTGTCTTTTTCTAATAAATTTGCAATCTTATCAAGCTGAGCTTCATCTATTTTATCATACATTACACCAATCAAAGGAAATAGCATTTCTTCTATATCAGAATTAAGACTATTGTCTCTGCAAACTTTTTGAGTTTCTTGCAAAGCACCTGCCAAATTGTCTGGATGTTTCTCCAATATAGACAGACCTATTAGCAATGCTTCTTTTAAATAAAAATCATCATCATTAAAATGCTGATCCTCTTGTATACATTTTAATTTCTCCAATCCTGCAAGCCCTTCTCCTTTTTTTAAGACTTGGATTATTCTCTTATATAAAGGAAATTCTTCTGAACCTAAGTCACTCGCAAGATTTTTTTGAAATTTTGCAAGAACTTCCTTATTATCACATTGAAGGAAACCAGGAACAAATAAAAAACATCTACGACTCACCTCTTGATTTTCTGCTTCTTTATTCGCTTTTTCTGCTACATCATATTTTAGATCAGCTTCATGATCGTCGTCTAATCTTGCTTCAGCGCAAGGAAGATTTTTTATAAGTGCAAGCAAATTCGTTGTACTAAAATTTCTATTAAATTTCTGGGCTAAAAGCATGTTTATTAGTGGAGCACGATTACCTATAACAACCTCTTCTGTTTTTACTTCTAATGCTAATCCCCCTAAAATAATTGCTGCTAACCCTGCAAATAATTTTTTCATATAAAGCCCCCTGAAATGAGTGAATAAAAATAATAAAAAAAATGGTGCCGGAAGCCGGATTCGAACCGGCACAGTGTTGCCACCACAGACGCCTGAAGCCTGCGCGTCTACCAATTTCGCCATCCCGGCAAATCGATTACAAATGATTAAAAATCTAACATTTTTTTACCAGAAAGAAAGTGGTAATGAATATGAAAGACACTCTGACCTGCATCCAACCCATTGTTAATAATAAGCCGAAATGCTTTTGGATTATCCAATTTTTTTGCCAATTCTTTTGCCATTAACAACATATCTCCAACAACGGGTATATCAACCTTCTCAAGTGAACTTACATCAGCTATATGTTTTTTAGGAATAATTAAATAATGAACTGGTGCTTTAGGGACAATATCTTTGATTACTATTATATCGTTATTTTCTGTTATAACTTCAGCTGGCAATTCCTTTGCAATAATTTTACAAAATATGCAATCACTCTTCTTCATACCTTGTCCTTATCATTTTTTTGGTACCGGGAGTCGGACTCGAACCGACATGATGTCACCACCGCGAGATTTTGAGTCTCGTGCGTCTACCAAATTCCGCCATCCCGGCAATGTGAAGAAAACATTAATATAATAATGGATTCTGCAGTATAATACAAATCCTTACCACAAAAACAAAAAAGAGAAAATAGAGCAATTTAAGAAGCGTAAAAAATTAGATTGTCAATTACATACATCAATTAAATATCTAAGACTATCAATAAGCTCTTTTTCTTTGCTTTCCAATGTATCAAGTTTTTCACATTGGGTTGTGTCAATAGCAAACAATTTCTCTTTCAACTCTTGTCTTTTTTCTTTACTATCCAGCTCATTTATTGGAATCCCCTTTTCATCACTTACTTGTTTAATTGCTACGTTATATTCTTCATTGATTTTTTGTAACGTTGCTACTTCTTCCAGATTAATCTTATTTTTTTGATATGATCGCTGTATTACTCCCATTACTCCACTTTTTTTTAACTTTTCTTTTGCATTTGACTTTGTTATATTGTCGTCTTTTGCATCTTGGTTAGTAAAAGCGCTCATTAAAATATCTGTAACCATTTTTCTGCTCAGCTTTTTATTTACTTCTCTTTTTTTGCTTGCTTTACGCTTCTTTTTACTTTTAAGAACATTCTGGTTTTCTGTTTTTTTGCATTGATCTTTTTTTGGAACGCCCATTAAATTTGGTGATAAAAAAAGCAGAAAACCAGTAATAATTATTTTCTTAAGCATTATTTTCCTCACTGAAAAATTTACTTACGGCATTATTCAAAACTTGCTCTCGTCTGAATTTCCAATCTTCTATTTCTACCCCGATACGCTCGAGCTTTTTACCACTTTCTTCGTTCCCAAAATCTGTCAGTGCCTTACCCAGCGCTATAAGAGCCTTCCCATCATCTAACTTAACTCTCTCTAGCAAAAAAAGGTTTAAATTATGTTTTTCTCCAACTTTGTTTACATCACTTTTTAAACCAGCAATATGCTTATTAATTTCTTCTACTGCAGAATATTTTTCTTTTGCCTGCTCTAATTGTTCATTGGAAGGAGAATCACCCATTATCTCTTTTAATTTTTTTTCAAAATCATCAAAAGAAAAAACATTTGATTCAGTATCTTCCATTTCTTCATCATCAATTTGTTTATCACTTTCTATTTTTACTCTTTTTGCTCGTTTAACTTGTAACTCTTGCGCCTCTCTTCTTTTTGCTGATCGCATCTTCATCTCCTGCTCAGCACCAATTAATGTAAGCGATAAAAAAGAAAGTAAAAAACTCATTACTTTTTTGTTCATTATTGTCCTCTAGTACTTAAAAATTTTTATGATTTTTTAAAGAATAATTGTAAATAATAAATTAAGTATATTGCAATTTTACTACTACAACAAGATATTCTATTGCTAAATATTTACTAAATTATTCAGATTATATCACCCGCGCCAGGTTTATCATTGGTACATAGACAGAAAAAATAAGCATGCTCACAAATAATCCAAGCATAATAATAAGGAAAGGTTGTAAAAAAACACTAAACAAATATAATTGACGCGAAATTTTTTCACGGCAAATAGCGGCAGCATTTTCAAGAAGCCTACTTATATTGCCCGATTCTTGGCCAATGTGAATCATTGCAATTATTTCATTAGTAAAAAATGATTGCTTACTCCTTCGTACCGCATCACTTAATGATTTTCCACTTGCAACTTCAAATGCTAAATAATCTAGTTGTTCTTTTAATATACTATTATCAATTGACTGCGCAATAATTTGTAAGGCTTCAACAATAGCAATGCCACTTTTTTCAAGGAGTGCAAGTGATTGTAATATATACGCAACTAACTGCTGTTGTATAACACTACCAATAAATGGCAACTGCAAAAGTAAGCGATCACCTACTTTTTTTCCGTTAACCGTCGCAAAATATTTTTTTATAGCCCAATAAATAAGAGCAAGAACACTAATAGCAAAAAGAAACCACCTACTACGAAGAAACGAACTAACACGCATCATGAACTGGGTCAATGGTGGTATATCTTGCTGTAATGATGCAAAAATATCAACAAATCGTGGAACAATAACACCAAAAATAACAAGAGCAACGCCAAGTAAAAATAAACCTGCTACTAATGGCATCAACAATGCTGATCTTAATTTCTTATAAAAATCATTTTCCATCTCAAGGTATAAAATTGCCGCTTGTAATGTTTCCACTAAATTACCTGATTCTTGTCCTACTTGCATAAGTTGCACAACAATAGGATCAACTACTTTTTTGTGTTGTTGAATCGCAGTATAAAAAGAAACACCACTACGCACTGATTCTGCCATAGCATGCACAGCATCCTGTAATACCGGATGCGTCAATTGATCTGCAACAATAGCAAGGGCGTCAGGAAATAATAGGCCACTTTCTACAAGCACAGATAATTGGCGCAGCCAATTAATTTTTGCTGATAAAGAAATAGAACGATAAAACCAAAAAAGATATACTGGCGAACTTGTGAATAATGCAATACCACGATTAAATAATAATGCATCTAAATGTTTTAAAGACCGCGCTGCTAATTTACCCGAGCGAATGGTCCCCGTTATATCAACACCTCGCCATTTGAAATATGGCACTACTCTTTCCTCTTTAATAAAAACTTGCTATAAAATTTTGTTTATTATACCAAAAAAAGATAAGGAAAGGAGCAAATTATAAAAAAATTAAAAAAGCTTGTAATATCCCTCGATACACTGCGCTTCGCACATCACTCAGGACGAATGGATAAAAGCCAATATACCTATTAAAGATAAACGAATTAAATTGATATCCAATTCAATAATCAAAATTAGCCGGAATACAGTTGAATTAATATAATAAATACTATTTCAAAAACTTCTTTATTCGTACGAGCAATTAATTTTTTTACCTGTTGAGATGGTATTGAATACCCACCATTATATTCTGTTAAATTAACTGTTAATAATGAGTTTTTTGAATCATAATAAAATTTTTTAACATGCTCATAATGAAAGTGATCTTTAATCCCAATAAGTAGATGAATAACATTACTAATAGAACTATCCATAATGGGACCAGCCGTACCAATGGAAATAATTGGCTTATTAAGTGGTATCAATTGTTCAAATTTGTCGAAAAAACCCTCCGTTAGAAAATCCTACAAAGCCTGCTATTTTTTGGTTATCAACTGCATTAACAATATAGTCATATGTTTCTAATACCTCTTTGTTATTATCCTGAGGCCAATGAAACATATTCTTAGAGCTTATACGAAAATTCCACTCATATTAAAAAGT
>JBAVPH010000008.1:0-4856 GCA_049692855.1 Candidatus Babeliales bacterium
ACTTATATGCGTACAGATTCAAAACGGATTGCCGATACGGCACTTAAACAAATACGTAATTTCATTACGCAAGAATATACCAAAGCATATTTGCCAACTAAAGCAAACATGTTTGAAAAAAAAGAAAAAGGAAAAACACAAGATGCACATGAAGCAATTCGACCTATAGATGTGAATATCACCCCAAAAATGGCACGTAACTATTTGCCTGTCGATGCAGCAAAATTGTATGATCTTATTTGGAAACGATTTGTCGCCTGCCAAATGAAATCAGCAGAATATGCACAGCGACAAATTGTTATGACCGGAGGTAAATATACCTTCAAAGTTACTGGATCTACCTTGTTATTCGATGGATTTTTGAAAGTATATCAAGCAGATGAGAATGAAAAAGAAGAAAAAGTAGTTTTACCAAAATATTTAAAAGCAAAAGAAGCGATTAACCTGACTAAAATTGACCCAAAACAACATTTTACACAACCACCACCACGGTATACTGAAGCTTCTCTTGTTAAATCATTAGAAAAAGAAGGAATCGGTCGCCCAAGCACCTATGCAACTATTTTAAATACCATTCGTGCACGTGCTTACACCACAGTCGAAAAAAAGAAGTTTATCCCAACCGAACTTGGCATGACGGTTACAAAAATGCTTGTAGAAAATCTTCCCGAAATTATGAACACTAAATTTACTGCATTGATGGAAGAAGACCTCGATAAAATTGCCAGCGGTGAACTCAAACGTGATAAATTATTAAAAAATTTTTATAAAACATTTCAAAAAGATTTAGAAATATTTCGTGGGAAAAAAAATAAAACAAAAAAGGAAATGCTCACTGATATTGCTTGCCAGCAGTGTAAAAAAGAAAAATTAATGATTCGTTTTGGTAAAGCAGGTGAATTTTTAGGGTGTGCAGGCTATCCAGAGTGTACCTTTACTTCTAATTTTAGTCGAGACGAACAAGGAAAGATTACACTTGTCCAGACTGAAAAACCAAAAATACTCAAAGAAAAATGTCCTAATTGTGGTAAACCATTGCGTGAAATTAAAGGAAAATTTGGTGACTTCATTGCCTGTTCAGGCTATCCTTCTTGTAAATTTATTAAACGCAATGTTGCAAGTTTTGCCTGTCCCCAATGTGGCGGCGAAGTGGCAGAAAAAATTTGGCGGGGCGGTAAATTTTGGGGCTGTGCAAATTATCCAAAATGTAAATTTGCTATTTTCGACCCTATCGAAGAAAAACCATGCCCAAAATGTAAATGGCCATTTTTAATTAAAAAGACTGATAAAGAAGGCAATATCATTTTGCAATGCGCTAATAAGGAGTGTACTGATTCAGGTAAAAAAGAAAAAAATAAATAAATTTGTCTGCTACCCATTCTTGAGCTATCTTAAGAAATGCAAAATTTCTGAAATTTATTTTAGCAAAAAGGATTATTATGCAGACATACTATATACTCTTATTCTTTTTTTCTATTCTCTTAAATTCACTGCATGCAATGGATGATCACGTTGCCCCTGAATCGCTAATAGCAACAACAACTACCAAAAAATTTCATAAAAAACGGCTCCGCTCACAAACACAATCCAATTTTAAAAAAAATTATAAAAAGCAAAGAAAAACCTTATACCCTTCTGAAATTTATTATTCTTATGTATGCCCTTATTGTAACAGCATTTATCGATCAGTCGCACGATACTTTCTTTCAGCTAATTTTAAGAATTCCCATTTAAAAAAATGTCATCATGGAAAAGAATTTAATGCGGAGCACTTTAATAATAACATCCAAGAACCGGAATACCTTCGATTATTTGCTGTTAACTGTCTGGAAAAATCTTGTGAATATTTCATACAAAGTAGGTATGGTCAAATAAAAAGAAAGTTAATTGCTCATTTACATGCACATGAAAATAAACAGCATACAAGAGAAGAAATTATAAACCACATACGAATAAATGCCATACAAGAACTTGTTCCTAACCCGAAATTTACATGTAAATCCCCATCAAAAATTTGCCTCAGCCCATCACAGCCACAATCATCTTATACTATATCCACAGCTATTGCTCAGCAAAGTAATGATACCTTACCAAATTCAATTTGCTCAACGCTGCTAACCACTTCCTCAAAAAACCCCATAGAGCAAACTTCTGCGCAAGACCTATTTGATTATATAGATCGTCTTGATCTAGGAATGGAAATTATCCCTAGTTGTCGACCTTTGTTACTTTTAGATTGATATATCACTAGAATATTAACTTTTTTGGATAATTATTTTATCCATTTTTTGCGCAGGACCTTAAAAAAAATTGTCTGTTTTTAGATAATAAAAATAATAAAAAAAATTAATTTTATGCTATTTATTTTAATATCTTCAGATGAGAAGACTAGAATGCATAGTAACTATTCTTTGTTATATTTTTTTCATTTCAATAAGTACAAAAAATGCCATGAAAATTGAGGATACCAGTGATCAAAAAAGCATCACCAATTTTTCTCATAGCTTCGAACCCTATAAAAAAAATGACCTATCGTCCTTTATTAGAAACACAAAAAACGGACAAGGCAATGCAAGATCTTATTTTACCGTCTCAGCTATATCCTGCATCAAAAAAACAAATAGTTAAGATTATTATCACTGCTACCTCTTGTTTTACATTTAAATGCCCTGTGGCTTTTCAAGCAAAGCTCAAAACAAAGAGGTATTGGAAAAGATAAAAAGTTTGCATCATTATCCTGCACGTTGTATAAAGATAAAAGAATTATAGCCACGAAAAAACTCACCAAATTTTTAAGACAATCAAATATAGAAAAATTAATAAAGGGAGATTTAGCATGAGAATAAACTATTTTTCATTACTTCTTATTTTCACAGTACCAAGTTTAGCAAGTGATATGAATTTTATTTTGAACATGCAACAACAAAATAGTGATCCATTAAATAGTTCAATATCATTTTTTTCAGAACAAGAAATAGACGCAACATTATGCAATCATGAGTTAGAAGAACATTTAAAAAAAGTTTTTAATTTTACAGAGGAAAATTCCCCTGCTACTTTTGTTTTTATTTGCCCCCACTGTCCGGAACAAAATAGAGATCAGTGCACAAGTGACAATCCTTATGCGCCAAAAAAATGGTATAAAAAACATTTAAGGCTTTATCATCAAGATCAAGAATTTACTGAGCAAAATTTCAAAAATAATTTACAAGAACCGGAACAAATTCAACAATTTTCAATTAAATGTCCAGTTTGTTATCATCGATTTACTAACACATATATAAAACATAGATTAATTTTTACGCTAAAAACCCACATTAGTAGGGTTCATCCCAATATGCAATATTCGAATGAATTTTTCGAAAATTATAAAAAAAAATGCCAAAAAATTTTTATTCCTAATCCCAAAAAATAGGTAATAATAATTGAAAACAATAAAAAATTTATCATGACATATATTTATTGTTTTTTATTATTATTTTCTACAGCAACTACAATAAAAAGTATGGAAACTCCCCCTGAAGAAACAAGCCCTTGCGCAAAGAAAAAAGAAAAAAATGGACCAACATTATTTATAAGTCCTGAAAATAATCATTTCAAAATAATTTCTGCAAAACGAAGACGATGCCTTAAAAGAAAAAAGCCAAGTTATTGCTTTACACTAGAAAATGATAGCGTTTCTATTGCACACAAGAATCCCAATTATCATATTGCTACTTTAACTACACAGAAATTTATTAGCCAATCAAACGGTAATTTAAATACACTTGTTCGCCGACTATGTAAACAAAAAAAGATAAAAAAAAATTAGGCCTCGTTTACCCACAAGCGCTAATTTTATTTTTACTTGCCCTTATTGTTTAACAGAGCACCGCTCTTATAGTAAAAACATACTTTATAGTGGTCTTAAGAGTAAGCATTTTACTCATTTTCATTCTCATATAAAATTTAATTCATCTATATTTACTCAAAATTTAAAAGAACCTGGCCACTTTTTAAAATGTTCAATTTCATGCCCAGAGCCAAGTTGCAATACAACAATAAAAGTAGCAATAATCTCCAAATTAAATTCTAATCTTTTGGCTCATGTTAAAAAGATTCATTCTCCTGAAAAATATTCAAAAGAATTCATTAAGAATTATGTTGATGCGAACAGTTCGTTCACACTTACTCCTAATCCAAATTGTAAAAACCCTGTTTCCACATAATTAAAACATTATTTATTTAATTGGTTATAAAGTAACTATTTTTTTATTGCTCAATTTTACAAACAATTATGTATACTCTTGCTCAAGCAATTCAATTTATAAAAATACTACAAAGTAAAAATAAGAGGTCCTTTATGCAGAATAAATATTTTTTTATTTTTTATTTCTTTATTTCATATAATTTAATAAATACTATGGATTTTACTGATGATTTTGCAAATCTTCAACAACAAAGTATAATGCTTCAATCATCTCCATTATCAACAAAAAAAATCAATCACTTAAGCAATTTATTATTTTTTTCATCACCAGAAATAGAATCTTGTCTCCTTGATCTTCAATTTTTAGAGAATTTTCCAGTATATCGCCAACAATTTTCAATTAAATGCCTACAACAAGGGTGTAACTCCATAGTTAAGAGTAAAAAAAATCTAGATATGTTAGTAAAATTAATAAAAAGTCATATGAACACTAAACATCCATCTACTCCACCATATACTAATGAGGAATTTATGGAATATATAAACAAATTTCATACAAAAAAACCAATCTTATCTCAAAGAACTGATAAAAAAGGAATTCATTTTTCTCTTATCTGTCCTTATTGTAATCAAATATTTAATAACCTACTTCGTAAGGGTCTTATTT
>JBAVPH010000009.1:0-2624 GCA_049692855.1 Candidatus Babeliales bacterium
AAATGGAACAAACTTAACTGGTTCTGATACTAACAAGTTATTTTGAACCGTTATTGCTATATCAAACCCAATATCATGATATAAAAAAAACAACCACGCAAAAAAAACACAATGAAAACTGAATGAAATAAAGAAAAGTTTAGCCCATAGCAGTTGTTGCTTGCGTACTCTTTTTTGTTGCCAGAGCCACATATTTCACTCCACCGACAATTTTAATTTGATCAACTAGTTCAATTACTGTCCCATATGATACAGCTTGATCAGCTTTAACAAAAATAGTTTTTTCTTGATTAGAACCAATGACATTTTTAACTTGCTTAATGAGTTCACCTATTTCGACTGCTTGTTCATTAAAAAACAAGGTGCCATCTTTTTTAACATAAACAATTAATTCTTGCTGCATATCATTAGTCTCTTTGGCTTGCCCTTTTGGAAGATCAACTCGAATAGAATTTTGCATCATTGGTGTAGTAATCATAAATATAATAAGTAATGTTAATGCTGTATCAATCAGAGGAGTCAGCGAAATCTCCGTCAACATTACTCTTTTTCGTTTGCGTGAACGATAACGACGGTATTGCATATTATCACCTAATATATTGTTGTATGATAACATTAACCCTATCAGCAACAGTAAATAGTTCTTGCTCTATTTTGCGTAATTGATTTGTTAAATAATTAAACATTATCAATGCTGGAATTGCAACAAATAATCCTGCCAGTGTCGTCACTAATGCTTCAGCAATACCAGGTGCAACAGTAGTAATATCTGCTACTTGTTTTTCACTAATACGGATAAATGCATGAATTAATCCCCAAACTGTCCCCAGTAACCCTAATAAAGTTGCAACTGCTGCACTTGTAGAGAGGAATGGTAAAAATGATTCCTCATCCATCACAATTGTATCAACTGTTTGATCAAGTTGATGTTGAACTAACTCTCGTTCGTGCAATTGCAGTGACCCATTGCTCGCCATTAACGGCTGCAAAAAAGATAAATTTTTAGACAGAAAATAGCCTGGGAGACTATTGCTATTATAGGAAGTTGCCATTGTTAACAGATCTTGTAATCCTTGCACTTTTTTCATGTCAGTGTTCATTTTTTTCAGCTGCCTTTTTTTAAGTGAAAATAATGCAACCTTACACAAAAAAATTGTCCAGCAAATTACTGACATAAAAAACAAGATGATTAATACGGCAAAACTTATTGTATCCGCCTGCCATACCAACTGCCACAGTGAATTTCCTGCAAAAAAAGTGGCCATAATTTATTCCTTTTTTAAGATAGAAATGATAAATATTATCCATAGTTTAGCAAAACTCTTTTATTTTTGAAAATGTCTACCTAATTTTATTTCTTAGTGTTGACAAAAGCAACAAAGTATATAATCCTTTTTACGTATTTTAATAAAAATACATTATTTTAATAAAAAAATTTATCATAAATATCAGTTAATCTTTTCAAAACAGGAGATTGTTTATGAAAAAACAATTACTATTAAGTACCCTCGCGGTAGTAGCTATTGCCAGTTCTTTGCACGCAGACAAAAACAAAGTAGAAAATAGCAAGCATGATAACAAAGAAATAAATAACAAGAAAGATGCTGAAGTAAAAAAATCTGTAGCTAAGGTTGCTGTCGCTCAAGATGCTACTAGTGAAGAAAATAACGAAAAAGAAAAAGAACAAAAAGAGAAAGCAGAAAATAAAAAAGACAATAAAAAACACAAATAACAGCTAAAAGAGCAGCTAATTTTATTAGCTGCTCTTTTTAATCTTCTTTTACTAAAATACGCTGTTTTAATTCTTCCTTATCTCTAATATTTTTTTCAATTTGAATCTGGTAAGCTTTTTTCAATAATTTTCCCATGTACGGTCCTGGCTCAACAATATCAAGCAAATCACGTCCTTGCAAAATTGGTTTTTCAATTGCTGCAAGTACTTGCGCTTTATCTGCCATTTGAATAAATATTGCAACATCAGGATCACTTTTTTTTAACGGCATTGCATTACGGGGATTTCTCCCCTGTCTATCTGCAAAAAAAAGATTTGCTAATTCATACAATGTTGCTTGAGGAGACAACTTGTTTGCTAAACGTTTGTAAGCAGCAAAGCCTGCATTATTCGTTACTAATTGGAGTGGAACCATATGATATCTAACTAATTTCACTACCGCTGCAATTAATACTTTTTCCTCTGTAATATTCTTAAGTAATTGTTTGGCAAATTTTACTCCTTCTTTTTCATGGCCAATACTTTTGTAAACTCCATTTATCTTTTCTGTTGTTGTTGGTTTACCCAAGTCATGACATAAAGCTGCATATAATAGCAGCAATTTTTTAAATTGATTATCATAAATCTTCACAATGCGAGCAGCTGCATCAACTGTCTGCATTGTGTGTTCAAATGCATCCCCTTCTGCATGCCATTGCGGATTTTGTGGTACCTTAACCATTGCAAATAATTCGGGAAGTATCGCTACTAATCGTCCAATTGCATGCAACCAGCGAATACCGCGCGATGGCAAGCGTGATTTGAGAAACATTTTTTTAAATTCTTCTTCAATCCGTTCCCGAGATACTGAACTAATATCCATTTTTTTGCAAACAATAGTTAGTTCATCATT
>JBAVPH010000010.1:0-1611 GCA_049692855.1 Candidatus Babeliales bacterium
TTTGATACCCAGGCTTAATCTCCGTTGGCTAAGAATGAAGTATGACAATATACTTAGATTTAAAGACAAACTAGTTACAATTGCATATGAACATATTTTTGGGATTGAAGTTAATCCGACTGCCAATTCTTCTGGGGTAGTTAAATATGAGTGGAGTGGACTTCATAACGATTTCTGGAATGAGTTAAAAAGAGATAGAATTATCTCAGTTAAAAATAAAGCAAAAAGTGGAACATCAGGATTTTATACTGCAGATGTTACCTACAAAGGAGTAACGAAGGAGGGAAAAACATTTTTTCCATCTAATTGGAGGCCAAATGAAGTGGTTGAAAAGATAGTAGAGGCATATAAAAATTTTGATGGAGTTCCTGAGTTACAGCGCAATGGATATTTTAGAATTGAAAGTTTTACTAACGAGGGTATAAAAATAAGAATTATTGTTCAAGAAAATGCATCAACTGCTAAAATTATAACGGCATTTCCTGTGTTAGATTAGTAAGAAATAAGTCGAGAATAAATTATGTTAAAAGCAAAAAAATATTTAATACTAAAAAAATCAGGGAATAGATATAAATATATTGACACAAATGATAATGGGTTAGGCACTTTATATATATTTTTAGATGATTGTTGTCGTTATGTGGATAGGTTTAGAAAATCGATAAATGATTCTACTCAAACAGGTGGTGGAGGGAATGAAACGAGTTGGACGCGAGAAGGCAATAAAGTTATTATTACTCCTGATTTTGTAGACAATTCCTATGAACATGCTTTTGAGGCAACATTAGAAGAATTAAATTGTATTATGGATCAATGGGAAGAGCTTCTTAAAAAGATGCCTGAAGAAATTGTTTTAATTCGAGACAATACAATCACAAATGATTCGCCAGTGGTTTTAAAAGAAAACAAATTAATTTCAGAATAATCTTATTTTTTGGCGTTGAAGTTAATTTAACCCTCAATTCTTTTGGGGTAGTTAAATATAATTGGAGTGGTCTTTATAATGATTTCTGGAATGAGTTAAAAAGAGATAGAATTATCTCACTTAAAAATAAAGCAAAAAGTGGAGCAACAGGATTTTATACCGCAGATGTTACCTACAAGGGAGTAACCAAAGAGGGAAAAACATTTTTTCCCTCTAATTGGAGCCCAAGTGAAGTGGTTGAAAAGATAATAGGGGCATATAAAAATTTTGATGGAGTTCCTAAATTAGAAGGGAATGGACGCTTCAAAATTGATAGTTTTACCAATGAAGGCATAAAAATAAGAATTATTATAAAAGAAACACATTAACTGCCAAAATTATAACAGCATATTCTGTGTTAGATTAGCTAATAAATTAATCAGAATAAATTATGTTAAAAGCAAAAAAATATTTAAAATTAAAAAAAATAAAAAACAAATATAGATCTGTAAAAACAAATGATGCTGTATTAGGTACGTTATACATGTTTTTAGATGAATGCTATTCTATAAAGCTGAGAAAATTATTAAATGACCCCAATGTAACAAGAGGAGGAATGAATGAAACTCAGTGGAGAAAAGAAGGGAGCAAAATTATTATTACTTTTTTAGCAGAAGAAGAAAATGCTTTTGAAGCAACCCTAAAAG
>JBAVPH010000011.1:0-4742 GCA_049692855.1 Candidatus Babeliales bacterium
GTAGAAGAAAAGCGAGCATTGCAACCAACGGTGTTAGTAGTCATTGGCATTGGTGGTTCACACTTAGGAACGGCGGCAATTCATGAAGCATTGTTTGGCAAATTTTATAATGAACAAAATCCGCCAATAAAAGTTTATTTTGCTGATACGGTTGATACTGATTACATCTATGATATTATTCTTTTGGTTGAACAAGCAATTGAAGAAGATCATCATGTTCTTATTAATGTAGTGAGCAAGTCTGGTAGAACCACAGAAACAATTGCTAACTTTGAAATTTTTCTCTATTTATTACAACATTATCGCGGTATTAATTATCATCACTATGTTGTCGTAACGACGGATGAAGATTCTCCTTTATGGGAATTGGCTGGAGAGAAAAAATTAACACGGCTTGCAATTCCAAAAAAAGTTGGTGGGCGCTATTCAGTTTTTTCTGCTGTCAGTTTATTTCCGCTTGCATTACTCGGCGTTAACATTGACCAATTGCTTGCTGGTGCACGTAGTATTGTTTCAGTGGCGACTAGTTTGGATATTTTTAATAACATGAGTGCCTTAAGTGCTGCTATTTTATATAGACACTATAAAAACAATATTACTGTTCATGATTCCTTTCTTTTTCCTATTAATTTGGAAGGCATTGGTAAATGGTATCGTCAACTATTGGGAGAAAGCATTGGAAAAGAATATAATAAGCAAGGGAAGAAAGTAAATATCGGTATGACACCGACTGTTTCTATGGGAAGCGCAGATTTGCATTCGGTTGGCCAACTTTATTTGGGAGGTCCATATAATAAATTTACTACTTTTATTACCGTGCAAAAATCAAAATCAGATGTTCTTGTTCCAAATTTGCATGAATTTGAGCAATTGGTTGCACACATACAAGGAAAACAATTACCATTGATAATGGATGCTATTTTGCAGGGAGTTTATACTGCTTATAAAAAAAATAAGCGTCCTTTTGTATCCATTGTGTTACCAGAAAAATCAGCTTATTATATAGGGCAATTATTGCAATTTAAAATGATTGAAATAATGTATCTTGGTTACCTTCTTGATATCAATCCGTTCGATCAACCACAAGTAGAATTATATAAAAAAGAAACAAGAAAGATTTTAGCGCATGAATAATGGTGCCATTATTATCTTTGGGGCAACGGGTGATTTGAGTAAAAAAAAATTAATGCCAGCAATTTATAAATTAGTTGCCAGTAAAAAAGTAAATAATTTTATTATTGTTGGGGTGGCACTCGAAGACATAACTGTTGAACAATTATTAAACCAAGTAAAAGAATTTATTCCTGTTATTGATGAACAAGTGTGGGAAAATATCCAAAATCGTACTTATTATCAGCAGTTAAATATTATGCGAAAAGAGGGATTTAAGAGTTTAAATACCTTAGTCACAAAATTAGAAAAAAAATATGGCTTGCCTGGTAACCGTTTATTATATCTTGCTGTCGCAGCACATTTTTTTTGTCCCATTACACATCATGCTGCACAATCAGGGCTTGTAAAGCGATTATCTGAGCGAGAGGATTATTGGAATCGAATTGTATACGAAAAACCATTTGGTCATAATCTCCAGTCAGCGCAAGAAATTAATAAATGTATTGATAAATGGTTTAATGAAAGTCAGATCTACCGTATTGATCACTTTTTAACAAAAGAGATTGTGAGCAATATTGCATTGATTCGATTCACCAATTGTGTTTTTGAGCCATTGTGGAATAATCGATTTATCGACCATATTCAAATTGTATTGAGTGAAAAAATTGGTATTCAAGAGCGTGGTAGTTATTATGATCATTATGGTGCGTTATGTGATGTTGTGCAAAACCATATGCTCGAATTATTAGCACTCGTTGCGATGGAAGCACCAGAAAAATTAACAGGAGAATATGTTAGAAGTGAGCGAGCAAAGGTATTGGAAAAAGTGCGGTTTGTTGATGGTGTATTAGGACAATATACATCTTATACAAAAGAGAAAGATGTAAAACCAAATTCTCAAACAGAGACATTTACAGCACTTTATCTTACCGTTGACAATCGCCGTTGGGCGGGTGTTCCTTTTTATCTTAAAACAGGAAAATGTTTAGATAAAAAAGAGACCGTCATTCATATAAAGTTTAAGCAAGTTGATTGCTTATTATTAAGAAACTGTCCGACGGAATCAAATTGGTTGACCATTAAAATTGCGCCCGATGCAACTTTTTCCTTACGTTTGAATGCAAAAAAACCTGGCTTCAATAATGAGTTGGTGCCAGTTTCGATGGAGTTTTGTCATAGTTGTATTTTTGGTCCTTATACCCCACAAGCATATGAAATTGTATTTGAAGAAATAATGCGTGGTGAACAGGCAACGTCCGTTCGTTTTGATGAAATTGAATATGCATGGCGTATTATTGATTATATTAAAGAGCAAGACTTGCCTCTTTCATTATATGCATGTGGCAGTACAGGGCCAAAAGAAAGTGAGTTATTTGCTAAAAAACATGGGATAAGGTGGCGATCATGAAAATAGGAATAATTGGGTTAGGACGTATGGGTAATGACATTGCATTCCGTGCACTTGAAGGCGGGCATGAAGTTGTTGGTTATGATAATTATGCTGAAGCATGCAAAAAAGCAGAAAAAATAGGTGTTACCGTTGTTGATAGTATAAAAGCTATCGCTGAAGATGCTCGTATTTTTTGGTTAATGGTACCAGTTAATGCAGTAGAAGATGTTGTGAAAGATTTACGCCCGCATATAAAAGCGGGTGATATTATTATTGATGGTGGTAACAGTAAATATACTGATTCAATACGACGTGCTCATGAATTGGCAGAAGCAACTATTTTCTTTTTAGACTGCGGTACTTCAGGTGGTATTCAAGGGCGTGGTGAAGGTTTTTGTCTGATGGTGGGTGGTGACAATGCTATTTATACAAAAATACATCAGTTATTAGTTTCGCTGGCAGCACCAGGTGGAGTTGCCCATGTTGGGCCGTCTGGCGCCGGTCATTATGCTAAAATGATTCATAATGGTATTGAATATGCATTACTGCAAGCCTATGCAGAAGGATTCCATTTACTCAAAAATGGTGGTTTCACTTTAGACTTAGAAGAAATATCGCGATTATGGAATAATGGTGCTGTAATTCGTTCCTGGATTTTGGAACTTATTCATGATATTTTTCGACGAGACCAAGAATTGCACAACATATCAGGAGAAGTTGCGGAAAGTGGTATGGGCCGCTGGACAGTCGAAGAAGCAACAAAGGATGATATCCCAGCGCGGGTTATTGCAGAATCCGTATTTGTACGTGCATGGTCACGCGAAACCGGTGGTAATTATGCAACCAAACTTGTTGCACTCTTGCGCCATGAATTTGGTGGGCATCCTGTTAAGAAAATTAAGGAATAATTGATGAAAGTAATTGATGTAAGCTGGCCAATTAGTACAGCAACAACGGGTTATAAAGATAAAAAAGTGGTTAAATTTGATGAGGTTAAAAATTTTGCAAAAGATGGAGCACGTGAAACAAACATACATTTGAGTGCACATACTGGCACTCATATCGATGCACCGTCCCATTTTTTGCGTGATGGAAAAACAATTGATCAAATAGATCTTTCCCGATTCATCGGACCATGTAAGGTAATTGATTTGACTGATGTTGTTGAAGCCATTACGCGCAATCGTTTAGCAAGTCATGAAGGAGAAATTGATGAGGGAGACATTGTTCTATTAAAAACAACGAATAGTGCAAAAAATGCAACGGATAAATTTACTCCCCATTTTGTTTATCTAGAATTTACCGGTGCTGAATATTTAAAAGAAAAAAAGGTTAAGGCAGTTGGTATTGATTATTTAGGCATTGAGCGAAGCCAATCCGGACATCCTACACATACTACATTGTTACATGCAGATATTGGTCTTGTTGAAGGCTTACGGCTGCGACACGTAAAAGAAGGGGCATACTTCTTTGTTTGTTTACCACTTAATACGATTGGTATTGAAGCAGCCCCGGCACGCGCTGTGGTGATCAGTGATCTTGAATAATGTTGTAAAAATAAGGAGAAAAATGTGGCGCTTGTTCTTTTTTGAATTATTAGCTTGTTAGTTTTTGGATAACATAATTATTTTTGATACATAAATATTATTACTATTATATTTGCTGACCTTTGATAAATTTGCTTTTTAAATTTTTATGTTTTAAAAATTTAAAAAGTCTAATTTGCTAAATTCCGTGACTTTTGTATTATCTAAATTGGTATTGCCAATAGAGCGATTTGGGAGGTCTAAACGAGTAAGTCTGGGAGTAAATTCTTGATTAACGGTATCTTGATCAGGTGCTGGATCAACGGAATTAGTATTTGTATTGATATCGTTATTAGATGTATTAGTATTGCTGCTGCTAAAATAGGTGTATGCTTGCCTTATGAAGTCGATGAAGAGCCCGGCTTCTTTTTGATGATCCCAAATAAATTTACCGGCTGCTCCTATGGCCACTACTCTAGAATACCAATAAGAATTAGTAGAAGGGCTTTTTGGTTTTGCATTTTCTTTATTCCTTTCTTGCTTGTCAACAACGTAAATGATAGCCTTTTCTATGGATTCACCGTTACGAATATATTTACTTACATCTTGAATGAACTTAGAGCTTATACGAAAATTCCACTCATATTAAAAAGTCTTAAAGAACAGGCAATTTGAAGAAAAGCAAGGCTGGATTCATAAGTTTTATTCCAACA
>JBAVPH010000012.1:0-2251 GCA_049692855.1 Candidatus Babeliales bacterium
CTTTTTTATACGAGCAATAGGAGGAAATTTTATATTATCTATCGAGGCCCTGCGCCATTTACCTATTGTCTGTTCGATTATTTGGGGTAAATCATAATTTTCAATATTACCAACAATTGCAAGTTTTGCGCCATGAGGATTTATACATTGTTGATAAAAATGCATAAGATCCTTTTGTGTAACCTGTGAAATAGATTCCTTTGTCCCAAGATAATTTTTGCTATATGGATGGTCTTTATAAAGTTTTTCTTTAATTAATTGTCCTGCAAAATAACGAGGTTCATCCCAAAAACATTTAATATCAGTTAAAATTTGCGATCGAATTTTTTCTATTTCTTGTTGCTCAAATGTTGCTTTATTTAAAATTTCTTCTAAAATTTCTAAACCAAATAAAAGATCCTCATTAAGCATACTCATTGCTATTCCACCTGGATAACAATTTAATCTCATCCCACGTGCTTCAACAATATTGGCTAGTTGTTGCCCTGTATAATTTTCAGTTCCTTCTTGGAGCATTTTACTAACAAAATTGCAAAGACCTTGCTTGTTATCTGGATCATAATAATGGCGCGCTTTAAATTCTAATATAAGATTTACTTTTGGAGTAGCAGCATTATGATTAAATAAAAGCTTAAGCCCATTTGATAAAACACATCTTTTTGCTTTTGGAAAATTGAATAAAGTTGGCTCTTTAATTGATACACCACACGCATATGAAGGCGCTTCTACGGCAGATGTTCGAGGCCGAACAGATAAAATACGTTTATCTTCTTCGTCAGATTTTTGCTGTAAACTAATCCATTTCGATTTTTCTTGCTCTGGGAGGGGAAGAACCATTCCTTTATGCATTGTTGTCGGACTCAAATAGTCATTAATTAATTTTTCAATTTCTGCTTTAAGTTGTTTAAATGGTTTTTTTAGATAATTAAAAGCATAATTTTCATCACCGGTAGCTAAATAACAACAGGCAATTTGACTTGCTTGCTCTTCAGTATCTTCTAATAAAGAATATAAAGACATTTGAGCTTGTTTAATTGCTCTATTCATTTCTTTATCTGTAACACCATTTTTTATAAGATCATTTATTTCTTCAATAATAGATTTTTCAAGAAGCCCAATATTTTCTTCATTTGTAGGCTCGCAGAAAATAAAAAAAATAGAATGATCAAACAAGTCCCAAGCTCCTACTTCTACTGATGTAGCTAACTTTAACTCATCAACTAATTTTTTATAAAGACGAGAACTTTTACCTTTCCCAATAACCCATTGAATAATTTGTAAAAAATGATCCTTTTTTTCTTTAATCCCAGGGACAATAAAACTGTAAGCAACAAAAGGTTGTTTAATATCTCTATACATAGTTACTGTTTTCGCACCAATATCTTGCGTAAAGTGATAAGAATCCTTTTTATAACTCATATTTGCTGGGATAGAGCCAAAAAACTGTTCTGCTAATTCAAAAACTTCATCTGCTTGGACATCACCTACAACAACCAATGTTGCATTATTAGGAAGGTAATGATTTTTATAAAAAGTACGTAAATCATTACTCGAAACATTCCACAAATCACGTTTGTACCCAATGATCGGATAATGATAAGGATGATCAGTAAAGATAGTACTTATAAGCTCTTGCATTAGAGATCGTTGGTAATTATCCTTGTACATCTTCAATTCTTGAATAACCGCCTTCATCTCAGAATTAAGCATATCATCTTTAAATGAACAATTGAGCATACAATCAGCAACAACAGGCAATATTTCTTTCCAATGATGAGTAGGAAAATTAAAAAGATATCCGGTATAATCATAAGAAGTAAAGGCATTACAATAACCTGAAAGCTTATGGGTAAGCATATTAATATCAGATTCTGACAATTTTTGAGTCCCTTTAAAAATCATGTGTTCAATAAGATGAGCAATACCTTTTTCGCCATTTTTTTCGTCTTTTGAGCCAACATTATACCAAATTTGCAATGAAACCTTGGGAATAGTAGGTACTTCTTTTACCAAAATAGTCATTCCATTGTCTAAAGTCTTTTTTTGTATTTTTGTTGAATGCGTTGCTAATAATGTTGATTTTGTATTCATAGACTCCTTGCTCTGAGGTTGGCACCAATTACCAAAAAATAGAAATATCACCCCTATAAAAAAATCATAATTCTTCATTTTCTTCCCCTTTTTACCCATTATATTTTATATTTATTTGAGAAATAAAGCAAAAATTAATTAAAAAAATAAATGAATTATA
>JBAVPH010000013.1:0-3914 GCA_049692855.1 Candidatus Babeliales bacterium
AATTGCTTTTAATGCCGGTGTGCAATCATTAACTGAAAATGAACGACAACTTGTCCTTATAAAAACAAAAGACTACGGTACAATTGCATTTGTTTCAGTCGGTGCTCTTTGTGTTGGACGTATCACCCATACCTACAAACCGGGACAATATTATGCAAAAGGAGAAGAGGCTGGTTATTTTTCTTTTGGTGGTTCAACATTAGTTCTCCTTTTTGAAAAAGGAAAAATTAAACTTACCAAAAAATCTATGTCTAAAGAAAATAGTATTCCTATTAAAATGGGCCAACAGATCGCCATAAAAAAATAATAGCTACGAGCTCGATACTTTCTACGGAGTGGAGTGTCTTGAGTGGTAAAAATGGTTGTAGAAAAATAACTAGATAAATCATCTCTTTTTTTATTATAATTTTACTAATAGAATTATTTTTATATAAAAAAATTAGAAAGAAAAAATCATGAAAAAGATAATTAAAATAGCCATTGTGTTAACTATTCTATCAAGCCCTATAATTTTTTCAGCTTATAAAACAACCTGTATCTTACCCTATTATTGGGACAAAAAAGCTAATTTATTAGTTCTTCTTGGCCAAGAAAAAGGAGGTGCTGGTTATGTTTGGTCTGACTTTTGTGGGCGCAAAGAAAATAAAAATAAAAATGCTTATACTAATGCAATAACTAAACTAAAAAAAGAAACAGCTAGTCAACTTAAAATTCGTTCTTCAAAAGAGCAAGCATTTTCTTATCATGACAAATTAACATCCACTATTCATTACATTCTTCCAGTTTATTATGTAGACCCCGATACTATTAATAATGCTGTACAAGTATTATGTAGAAAAAAAAAGGAAAAAACGTAGAAAAAACAAGGTGGCAATGGATCAGCGTAAAAGATTTATTACGCGGGATAACTAATTTAAAATTTGCTGAATCATTTAATAAAAAGTTACAAATAAAAGGTTACAGACAATATTTAGAAAAATTAATAGCACAAAGACCACTCATTTTACTCAAAAAAGCTTCAACAATATATAAAAAATGCAAAAAAACAGGAAAACAAGTCTGCACTTGTCCACGATAAAAAAATAAAACTACCGCTTTATTGCCTCAACTAACAACATTGACGTATTTAAATTAATGTTCGTCTCTTTTTTTTCATGTAAGCAAATATTGTCAGCAATTTCAGCGGCAAATTGTGAACAATCATCATGCGGCAATCCCGTTGCATAGGGCAACCAGGTCATAAAGTAGCATTCTAATTCTTTTTTTGTTGCAAATTTGTATGGGAGGCCAAGGGATTTTACACAAATTTTTTCAAAACCATAGCGATCAAGCATCTTATGATAATCTCTTTCAGTAATCATAGAAAATTTTTCATAAAAATGTCTTTCTACCCGTGACTTCCAATGATCACGTTCAAATACTTCAACAATATTGGGATGGCCACCTGATATCATGAGAAAAACAATTTTTCCCCCTTTTTTAAGCATCGCTTTTGCATTTTTTAAAACTGACCCATGATCTTTCACCCAATGGAGCGCAAAAAAACTAGTAATAAGACTACATTCTTCTTTGAGATTAAAATTTTCTGCTCGCTCATTTAAAAAATTTAGATTTGTAATATGTGAATAATCACTTACTGCTTCGCTAATCATCTCTTTGGAAGGATCAATACCGACCACTTTTCCTTTTGGTACCATTTCAGCTATTTTTTTTGTAATTTTCCCATCACCACAGCCAATGTCCAAAACACATTCGTCACCCTTAAAAGCAATTTTTCTTAATATGCGTAGTGCAACTTCTTCTTGTAATCGCGCCTGTTTTTTATAAAATTTTGCATCCCATTTACTCATGATCCCCCTTTTTATTACATTATTTAAAAACATTTCTACTTTATGCTGTAATTAACATTATCATGCATAACTTATTTTTAGTAATTCAAGATACTTCTTTATAAAAATTTTCATCCTTTAATAAATTCTGCTGTATATCACTCGGAATAGATTTCCATATAGTAGAATTAACTTCTCTCAGTTTTTTTCCACTGCGTATGGCAGACAAACATAATAATAATTGTTCAATATTCAATTTTTTTAAGTGAATACTCGGACCTAATCTTTGTAACACATTATCATACATTAACCAAATAGTATCCCCTCTCACCTCAAATTTTTCGTTTGTTTTTATCTGATTAATCAACTTGCTATTTTTTACATTAAATACTTTTATTGAATAGTTATAAGATATTGTTTTATATCCTATGATAGCCAAATCTTTTATTAAGCTTATACTTTCAATAAATAAAATATCTTTGCTTTCCACAAGAATGCTTTTTATGCTACCTGATTCAATATCATATAACTGCATACAATCATTGCAGTATATTGCTATTGTATGCTTATTTACCAGATAAATTTTTCCTAAATGTTCTAATTGTGTGCCTCTATTTTCTTCAATATTTATAATTTTAATAAGATTTTTTTCATTTTGTGTACCAGATAATACTATTGTATGGTCATTTACCTGTAATAATTCTGTTAACCCTTGAAATTTAATCGTTCTTTCTTCTTTTGTTTGAATATTATAAAGCTTTACTTCATCAGCTAACCTCATTGCTATGGTATGATCATTTATCCGTAACGAATCAAATAGATCTCTAAAATAAATTTCTTGATATTTTGCTGTTTCAACATTAAAAAAATATAAAGTATGCTTTTCATAGACAGGATGGTAAAATGCATCCATATTTGGATATCCAGATCCGTGCTTTATTCCAATTAAATAATCATTTATATAAAATGCATTGCTTATTCCTTTAATCTCACCAATCTCATTTGATTTAATATCATATACTATTAAATGCCCATTATTTTCCATCATTGCCATTTGAACGATTGCTATTTTATGGTTATTGATTCGAATTAGATTACTCGCTAGTATAGAAATTTCTTTTTTTTCACGTAGATCATCATTTAAATCAATTATCTTAACAATTCCACGGGATAATATTGATATTATCACAACATTATCTATTTTTAATATATTAGAAACATTCTGATATTGTTTTGTTATATTTTTTTCCCGATCACATAAATGAATAGTATTTCCCCAATACCGTTTTATCACCACGGTTTCAGATAATTGTTCTTCTTCTATTATTTCATCTGATTGACAACTGATAAATCTATAAAACTCAGACAATTGTAATAATTCTTTTTTCATTAAAGGGCTTATGTCATCCTGTAAAGAATCTACTTCTTTCAGTAAGCACTCAATATTTTCTTGGTCTCTATTATTATTTGGCCTAGCAATAAATCGTTGTACCACACTATCATAATCATCACAATCATTCTGTTCTGTTAATGCAAGACCACTAAGATTATTTATTAATTGGGTATGTTCAAGTATTGATAAATCTTTAATTGCTGAATCTCTTCTTTGCAAGTAACTATTCATCTGCTCAACTTCACTTGTTTTCCAAAACAATTGAATAGGATAATCTTTCTTTCTTTTACTCTCAAGCATCTCCCTAATAAAAGAAGCTTTTTCCCAAACAGATCGCTGAACAAGAAAATGTTTTTTATTAATAAGAGAAAAAAGTGTTATTTTCTTCTCATCTTGCTTCATAGCTGCACATTTTTCTTTTAAATTACTTTCTTCTTTTTCTTGCAGTACTTGCTCCATTGCATATTGATTACACGAAATTATTAAACTAATGATAGACAAGAAACTAAAAAAAATTATTTTTTTCACATTAATTCTCCCTACTAATAAAAAACTTTCATAGTCAATGATAAAGCAGAATAAGTTTAATTAAATAGAATTTTTATGGCAGCCTATTCACTGAACCTGATTAATCTTAGAGCTTATACGAAAATTCCACTCATATTAAAAAGTCTTAAAGAACAGGCAATTTG
>JBAVPH010000014.1:0-2619 GCA_049692855.1 Candidatus Babeliales bacterium
GGATTATAACGATATGAACTAAAAAGGCAGGAGCCAAAAATATATAAGAGCTCTGGAAACTGTGGTTTTTGATTAATTAATGATCTTAATCTGCAAGCTGTTCCAAATTGATTAGTATTTTTGTTAAATCTATTTTCAAGAATTTTAATAAGTTGCGCATAAGGGCTTCCTCTTTTTTCAGCTTGATAAACTGTTTGGATAGCAATCTCTTCTTCTTCTTCCCAGTCCAAAGATGGATTCGCTTTCTTGTGCATATATTCTAATAAGCTCATTGTTTGGAATGCAAAAAGCTCAGATTCCAATTTTTCTTTTTTGATTTGTCCAAAATCTTTTTTGCTATCTTGATACTTACCCATAGCAAAATAAGTACCAACAAGATGTAACTGAGCAACAGCATTTTCTTCTTTTATCGCTTGTTGGAATAATTCTTCACATTTTGCGGAATCTCCTTTGAAAAACATTCGCAATTTTTTTTGCGCTTGATTAGGATCAACTTCTGTAGAAATCCTTTTTAGTATTTCACTTGTGCTTTCAGAGGTTATTTCTTCACTTGCATTGGTAATAAAAATAGAGGATAAAAAGATGAATGCTAAAACTGTTTTTTTCATAAAAATTACCTTTAATAGTAAAAATTTTTATCTTTGCTTATTATGTTGCAATAATTATAGGTTTAAATAGTGGAGAATACCAATAATTAACTCAATAAAAATTAACACAATAATCAATACCGTAAGCATGTCCTCGCGGTTGATATCAATTTTGTGTTGGTAGACCGTTTGTACATCTTCAATTATTTTTAGCTTGCGATCAATACCATCTTGCCAGCTTTTTAAATCTAATTTTTCAAATAATTCTCCATATAGTTCTGAAAGATAGGGCTCACCAGCAAGTTTTACACTACTTTCTAGCCGTTCTGTTATAACAGAAATATCAGCTCTGAGTTTTCCTAATTGGGCAATAGGGTCACTCATGAGCGTACCTAGAAAGGGTAAATAAGCACGCAGAGGTAATCGACTTACTTCACCCTCGTAAATAACATTGAGTCGATGATCAAGCAGGCGATCAAAAAAACGTAATTCAAGTTGTTGAATATTAGCAAACTCAAATAGATCTAAAACTTCACCATATTCATCATCATAAACAAAGGCAACATCAGTATCAATAATAACTAAGTCGCCACGGAAGTAACCAATTGCAGACTCTAACATAACATTTGTTTGATATTCAGCTAATGCTTCTGTTTCAAACCGAATCATTGATGCAACAACGCTGCCATATTGTTTTTTTAATTGAGCCAAATCGATTTTTTTTGGTTGTGGATCAACCTGAATCATAATATAAAAAGATTGGGTTTGAAAAAATTGTGGCTGTAAAATATATTTGCGAATTTTTTTAAAAATTGATTTTGCATCTAAAACGGCCTGTTCTTGATAGTTGTTTGCAATTTCGCGAAAATATTTTCGGAGATCTTCCAGGGTATCATTGAATGGAATTTTATAGGTAAGTGAAATACAACCAAAATTATGAATTTTACAGCTAATACAATGAGATGTTTTGTGTGGATGTGGAAGCTCGATGGCAAGAGGAAGATGATAATTTTTAAAATATTTTGGCAATGAAAGCGGCAAGGTTTTGAGAGCGCGACTCTTATCAATTTTTTCAAGATTGATGTCATCACCAACATCAAAAGCGGAAAAAATGAATATGTTGCCAGAAAAGGTCAGTTGTTTTTCTTCTGGCTTCGATTTTTCTGTATGCATGTACAAATCTCCTATTAGACAATAAACTAGTCCTTATTTAAGATAACAAAATTGTTGCAGGAGCGAAAATTTGTTTTTTAACATTTTTAGTTAATGATATATTATGATCTATTTTTAGCCTGGTGTTATACAATATTACAGGCAGGAATTTCTACTATTTTTTCTATTATTCTTGCACTTCCACTTGTTCACTTTCTGTCACAATATACTTTTTGGGGAAAAAAATTTCTTTTTTCATTACTTGCTTTTTTTTGTATTATGCCAACAAAACTTTGTGCACTCAGTATAAAGCTTTTTTATGGCTTACAAGGGTTTCCTGCTATTATTAGCGCACATGTTTTACTGAATTTTCCTTTTGCTTTTTATTTGCTTCATACCGCGTATCAAAAAATTGATTGGTTAATAGTTTGGGCAGCAGCGGACTTGGGAGCCTCACCAAGGCAACAATATAAAGATGGACTTATACCACAACTAAAGCCGGCATTAATTCTTACCAGTCTGACTATTTTTTTACTATGTTTTTCGAGCTTTTCTATTCCACAAATGCTTGGCACTCATATTTACCATTATACCCCCGATGTCTTACTATTTTATAACAATGGCAAATCTATTGCTTGGATTTGTTTTCTTTTGCGCTTGCTTGTTATGATTCCGCTTGGAATTTTGTATCATTATCTTTTGGATACAAGACCATATACATCGCCTGCTCATGTACGATATAAAAAAACAGTGCTTGTTTTTAACTTTCGAAAAGTAAAATGGTCTTGTTATCTTTTTATTATTATTTTTTTACTTATTGGTCCACTTATATCTTTATTAATCAATGCAATGCAACATGATACGTTTAATTATTTATATA
>JBAVPH010000015.1:0-11791 GCA_049692855.1 Candidatus Babeliales bacterium
CCTGATATTCATTCTGATGCATTACATCCTGAACATATTTTTCGCATTGCGCAACAAGGCACCATTGGCGCGCTAGCAACGCACTTAGGCCTTATTAGCCGATATGCAAAACAATACAATGAGATAAATTATATTGTCAAACTTAATGCCAAAACAAATATAATTTCTACTGAACAACATGATCCTGTCAGTCGAACCTTATGGAATATTAAACAAGTAATAACAATTAAAAAAAATTATTCATTAAATATTTGTGGTATCGGTTTTACTCTTTATCTTGGAAGTGAATTTGAGTCACTCATGCTTGAACAAGCCGCACAAAATATTTATGAAGCTCATCAACATGGATTAATTACTGTTTTATGGATTTATCCACGCGGTAAAACAATCACCAATGAACAAGATAACAACCTTCTTGCAGGCGCTGCTGGTATTGCTAACTCATTGGGAGCAGATTTTGTAAAAATTAAGCCTCCCCACGGAACAAAAATATTAAGTAGTGCTCAATTACTTAAAATTATAATTGCTACAGCAGGCAATACAAAAGTTATTTGTGCGGGTGGTGAAACTAAAGAACCAAAAATATTTTTAGAAAAATTATATGATCAAATTCATATTAGTGGAACAGCCGGTTGTGCAACAGGGCGTAATATTTTTCAGCATTCATTACCGCAAGCAATTGCAATGACCAAAGCAATTAGCTCTATTGTTGACAATGATATTGATATAAAAACAATACTTAAGGACTTTGAAGAGAAGGTTTAACAGTTGACATCATCCACTCCTCATCAGGTGCAGTTTCAATCCAAACTTTATCAAAAATACCACGCGTTTCTGGATTAAACGTAAAAGTCAAACCTTTAAAGTCATAATGTTTAAAAGATTCTAACTGTTTTTTGATTTTTTCACGGGTTACTGGCAACTCAATATTTTGAAGTGCGTGCATTAAAATACTTGTACCAATATATGCCTCTAACGAAAATACATCATATCTATAATGGTTACGATCCATCGCTTTTCTATACTCTTGCACAATTTCATATTGACTTATTTGTGGGTTAGGAACCACTGCACCCCAATAAATTGGTATTCCTTTTCGCTTTGTATATTCACGAATTGGCGCTTCACCAAGAAATGATATACCAAAAAGTACTTTATTAGCTAAAAATTCTATTCCTAACTGACGAATAAATTCTTGTGTTGATGCAGCTGTTGAAAAAAATCCAATTGAGTCTGGTTGCGCAAGCCAGAGAGTTTGTGCTTGTTTTGAAAAATCAGCACTTCCCCGCAAATAACCAATCTCAGTCCATTCTGTAATACCACTTTTTTTTAGCGCTTTTTGCGCAGCTTTTAACGGAGGTACACCATAGGCATCATTCTGGTAGAAAAAAGCAAAACGGCGCGCAGCATGCTCTGTCATAACATATTCAATTAATGATCGCACTTCAGCAGAATAGGTCTCCCGAAAGTTAATTAATCCTGTTAAATCAGGATGTCGAAATACATTGCTTCCTGATACTGGAAATAAAGTTAATATTTTATTTTCTTTTATATAATCAATATAAGAAAATAATGTCGGACTTCCCGTTGGGCATAAAATAATATCAACTTTATCTTCTTCAATAAGACGAATAATATTTTTACGGGCAAGATGAGGAATATAATTATCGTTATAAATAATCAATTTAATATGATAATTAATCTTGCCTTTTACACTTTGATTTTCTTCTCTAATACGAGCTGACATGCCACGCTTCACCAGTTTCCCCATTGTTGGCACACCACTTACTAATGCTAACGTTGATCCGATAGTTAATTCAACGACAGCCTCACGATATAAATCAGCCTCAATGCCATTCACAAGATTAAATGTTTTAGTCTCTTTAAAACCACCTTTTTTCTTTAAATTTTGATTGTGTAGAGTAATAGTGCTATCATCGATAAACATCGGAACATCTACAACAGCGAACGCATCATAATAAAAATTAAAATAAACTTTATGTGGCATAATTGGTGAAGATAAGATTGCCCATGCCATTGCTCCTCGTTCTTGTTCTAATAAACCAAGACCAAATATACCCTTTGGTTCACCCTGCGTTGTTCTACTTTCATCCATCCAGTCTTCTGTTCTTATTATTGCTTCAACAGAAATAGGTTGTTCTGATTCTTTTTTATCGCGTATATCATAATACCTAGTCCCTTGGTAATCCGTTTTATTCCAAAAATCACCAAAATATTCCTCATCAATGTACAAATTATCTCGTCCAGAATGTGAAATGCGGATAACCTTAGTAGGATCTTGATCTGTACTAATATATAAAGCAAGCGGTAGTGTATTAAAAAGTCTACTCACAAGATTGCCAAGAGGAATCTCTTTTGTTACGGGGCTTGGAATGCGAATTCGCAATTCGCGTTTAAGTCCAAAATTTTGCCAATACCCTTCATCTTCATGCTTTCCGCGAATATAAAATACTTGCTTTTCATTTCGTTCAAGTAATAGCAATAAAACACTCAAAGTTTCTAAGATATATGGTGAGCGATCAATTGCATCGCCATTAAAAACAAAATAATGATCGGGGTTCACTATTTTTAAATCTTCCGTGATAATATTTTTTTTCTGTAGCCAGTCTAAATCACGTACTAAAGAATGGAATGCACCATGCAAATCTCCCCATATATATAATTTTGCTGGTTTAGCTAATTCTACACGAGCAACGTACCTCCCTGATAATTTTTGTTTTTCTCGTTGCTCTACAACCACATTTAATAATTTATCAAAAAATGCAGGTGTCCATGACGATTTTTTTTCCAAACCAAGTGACCGTGCAAGCCGTGTAAAAAAATTATCGTGCAGCTGCTGATGAAAGGTAGTGTAACTAGGATCAAGCCAATCTTCATTATCACTTTTTGGAAACTCTTCATGAGTAGCTGCATATTCTTTAATATCAGGTAATGTATCAAAAGATTTTATAGCATTGCCCATGATCAATAGTATCATGACAAGAAAATAGTTTATAACAATCATTACTCTTTCTCATTTTTTTACCTAAAATAATTACAATATTTTTCTTTTAGTTTAAAATATCCTCATTGCTTAATATATAAAAACTATATTAAAAATATATATCTAATTTATAGAAAAAAATCATTTAATATTCTGCTTTTTCTTTAATCCATTTTTTAAAATTACTACCACCAACCCAAAGATAATTAAAAATAGTTCGATTGTCCGGATTGTAGGTTAAAGTAAACCCTTTATAATCATAATTATTAAACCCTTCATACTGTTGCTTAATTTTTTCACGCGTAATTTGCCCTTCAATTTTTTTTAGCATACCAACCAAAATATTTGCACTTATATATCCTTCTAATGAATGGTCATCATAGGGATAATTATTACGATCCATTGCTTGATGATATTCTTTAACAATTTCAAGCTGGCTTGTTTTTGGGTTAGGCACAGATGAGCCCCAATAAATTTTTATTCCTTTTAGATCTAAAAAACTATGCAGTTGAATTTCCGATACAAGATTAAACAAAACTTTATTTGCTAAAAAATCAATACCGACTTGGCGCATAAAAGCTTTAGTTGGAAATCCTGTTGTAAAAAATCCAATTGCATCTGGTTGCGCCGTTTTTATTTCTTTTACCTGTTCTAAAAATTCAGAGGTATTACTCTTACAAGGAATTTCAGTCCACTTAGTAATTCCCTTTTCTTTTAATATTTTCTTCGCTGCTTTTAATGCACTCATGCCAAAAGCATCAGTTTGATATAAAAAAGCAAAATGATTCACGGCATCCGCAGCAGTAATATAATTAATTACTGCATCCACTTCACTCGGATATGATGCTCGCCAATTAATTAAATTAACCAATTCTTTTTTACGAAATGCATCGCTTCCTGTAAATGGAAATAAAACTAATATTTTCCCTTCTTTCACATAATCAAGATAAGCAGCTAATGTTGGACTACCCAGTGGACATAAAATAATATCAACACCTTCCTTCATAAGGCGTTGAATATTTTTTCGCGCATGATGAGCATTATAATCATCGTTATAAATAATTAACTTAATATGAAAATCATTATCTGTCGCTAAATTTGCGTCCCTAATTCCTGCCGATATCCCACGCCTTACTAATCTGCCTGAAATAGGAACACCTCCCCCAATCATTGCCATTGTTGAGCCAATAGTCAAGCTCCTTTTTTTCTGTTTTTCACTACTTAAAAGGCCACTCATCAGATTTAATGATTCATGTTTTTTAAACCCATCTTTCTTTTTTATATTTTGATTATATAAGGTAATTGTACTATCAAAAATCGGTATTTTAACATCTACAAGAGCAAATACATCATCATAAAAATTAAAATAAACTTGATAAGGCTTTATTGGGGCAGATAAAATTGCCCATGCCATTGAACCATATTCTTGATCCAATAGTCCAAGGCCAACCATGCCTTTTGGCTCACCCTTCATTGTTCGATTTTCACTTATCCAATCTTCTGTTTTTATTATTGCTGGAATAGAAACAGATTTTTTTGATTTTTTTCTATTGCGAACATCATAATAGGTAATGCCTTTTTGGTTAGTTTTATTCCAAAAATCACCAAAATACTCCTCATCTATTTTCAAACTATCTCGCCCATAATGTGAAATACGAATAACATCAGTAGGATTTTGATCTGTACTAATATATAAAGCAAGAGGTAACGTATCAAAAAAACGACTTACTAAAGAATCTAAAGGAATCCCCGGATCTGAATAAGATTTTATTCGCGTACGCAATTCACGTTTAAGTCCAAAATTGTACCAATAATCTTCATCTTCATGTTTGCCACAAATATAAAATACTTGTTTTTCATTTCGTTTAAGTAATAACAATAAAACACTCAATGTTTCCAGTATGTAAGGGGAGCGATCAATAGCATCACCATTAAAAATAAAATAATGATCTGGATTATTTATTTTTAAATCTTCTGTGATTACATTTTCTTTATGTAGCCAGGCCAAGGCTCGAACTAATGAATGAAAAGCACCATGCAAATCTCCCCATATATAAAATTTTGCTGATTTAGATAATTGCATATGTGCGACAAGCCTTCCCGATAATTTTTGGTCTTCTCGTTGCTTTAAAACTGATTTTAATAATTCTTCAAAAAATTCTGGCGTCCAAGATGGTCTTTTTTCTAAACCAATTGATTGTGCAATTCGTGTAAAAAAACTTGGTCGTAAACTTTGAAAAAAACTAGTATAATCAGGATCAAGCCAATCCTCATCATCACTTGGTGGTTGTTCAGGATACGTCGCTGCATATTTCTGAAGGTCAGCCAAATTATCAAAACACTTTATCGTATTATTTGCCAATATTATTAATATAGTAGCAAGCAGATATTTTATTAAATTCATTATATTTTATAGCATATTTTGTTCTATGAATATTCCACTTTTTTCTTAATCCATTCTTCATAATTGCCAGCCCCAATCCAAAGAAGATCAAAAATAGTTCGATTTTTTGCATTAAAAGTCCAGGTAAAACCTTTATAGTGATAATCATTTAATTTCTCAAATTGTTGTTTAATTTTTTCACGGGTAATTGGTCCCTCGATTTTTTTTAGCATATCAACCAGAATACTTGCGCTGATATATCCTTCTAATGAATGTTCTTCATAAGAATACTGATTACGATCCATTGCTTGCCGGTATTCTTTAACAATTTCAATCTTACTTGTCCTTGGGTTCGGTACAACTGAACCCCAATACATTTTTATTCCTTTTTTATCAACAAATTTATGAAGTTGCAGTTCTTTCACAATACTAAACAACACCTTATTTGCAAAAAAATCAACACCAATTTGTCGAATAAATTCTTGCGTTGGTAAAGCTACTGAAAGAAATCCAATTGCATCCGACTCCGATTTTTTCATATCTTCTACCTGCTTAGAGAATTCAGTGCTACCAATTGTATAAGGAATATCAGCCCATTTTTTAATTCCTTTTTGCTTTAATGCGTTGTGTGCTGATTTCAAAGCACCAATCCCAAAAGCATCATTTTGATAAAAAAAAGAAAAATGATATGTTGCATGTTCAGTAATTGCATAGTCAACTAATGCACTTACTTCACTAGCATAAGTTGCACGCCAATTTAATAAATTAACCAAATTTTTTTTATGAAATAGCTCACTCCCTGATATTGGAAATAAAACTAATATTTTCTCCTCCTTCACATAATCAAGAAAAGCATTTACCGTTGGCGTACCAACTGGACACAAAATAATATCAATGCCTTCCTCCATAAAACGCTTCACATTTTTTCTTGCAAGGTGAGCATTATAATCATCATTATAAATTACTAATTTAATATGAAAATTATTATCAATTGCTTGATTTGATTCCCTAATAGCTGCAGATACTCCACGCTTAACTTCACCTCCTGAACTTGGAAGACCTCCAACTAATGCCATCGTTGAACCAATAGCCAAATTCACTGATTTACGCTTTCGATTACTTGGCACTCCTGTTATTAGATTCAATGACTCATTTTTTTTAAATCCATCTTTTTTTTTTATATTTTGATTATATAAAGTAATAGTACTATTCAAAATTGGCATTTTCACATCTAATAATGCAAATGCATCATAATAAAAATTATAATAAACTTGATAAGCCATAATTGGTGCCGATAAAATTGCCCATGCCATTGCACCATACTCTTGGTCTAATAATCCAAGTCCAAACATATTTTTTGGTTCACCATTTATTGTCCGACTTTCTTTCATCCAATTTTCTGTATTTATTATCGCTTGAATGGAAATAGATTGTGTTGATTCTTCTTTATTACGAATATCATAATAACTAATACTTTTTTTATTAATTTTACTCCAAAAACCACCAAAATATTCTTCGTTAATTTCAAAATTATCACGTCCAGAATGTGAAATACGAATAACTTCAGTAGGATCTTGGTCTGTAGTAATATATAAAGCAAGAGGTAAAGTGTTAAAAAATTTACTTATTAATGATTCTAAAGGAATATCTGAACCTAAATGAGTTTTTATCCGAATTCGTAATTCATGCTTAAGGCCAAAATTCTGCCAATAACTCCCATCTTCGTGTTTACCCCGAATGTAAAACACTTGTTTTTCATTCCGCTCCAGCAATAAAAATAAAACACTTAGTGTTTCCAATATATAAGGTGAGCGATCAATCGCATCCCCATTAAAAATAAAATAATGATCTGGGTTATTTATTTTTAAATCTTCTGTAATTATATTTTCTTTATGCAACCATTCTAAAGCACGAACCAATGAGTGAAAGGCACTATGCAAATCTCCCCATATATAAAATTTTCCTGGTTTTGATAATCGCATATGCATAACAAGTCTTCCGGATAATTTTTGTTTTTCTCGTTGTTTCACTACTCTTTTTAATAATTTTTCAAAAAAATTCGCTGTCCACAATTGCTTTTTCTGTAATCCAAGTAATTGCAAAATTTTATTAAAAAAGTTAGGACGTAACTGTTGATGAAAAGTAGTATAGTCAGGATCAAGCCAATCTTCATTATCACTTGACGGCTGTTCTTCATGGGTAGATGCATATTCTTGTAGATCGGCTAAATTCTCAAAACATCTTGTTATATTTCCTTCAATTATCAATACAATCAAAAGAAAATATTTTATTAAAAGCATTACTTTTTATACAATTTAGTATGTTATTACCTATTTTATCTCTTTCTTAATCCACTTTTTATTTTCGCCCGTTTCAATCCAAACTGAATCAAAAATAGTACGCGTTTCTGGATTAAAATTTAGTGTAAATCCTTTAAATTGAAAATTATTAAATACCTCAAATTGCTGCTTAATCTTGTCAAAAGTAACGTCACCTTCTATTTTTTGAAGCATTTCAATAAAAATACTCGTACCAATATATGCCTCAAGTGAAAATACCCCTAGGGGATAATTATTACGATTCATTGCTTGTCGATATTCTTTGACAATTTCAAGATCACTTATTTTTGGATTAGGAACTGCTGATCCCCAGTAAATTTGTATACCTTTTTGCTCCGCAAATTGACGAAATGGTATTTGACCAACCATGCCAAAAATTATTTTATTTGCTAAAAAATCAACTCCTATTTGACGCATAAATTCTTGTGAAGGTAGTGCCGTGGATAAAAGACCAATTGCACCTGGTTGCGCTATTTTCATAGCTTTCGCCTGTTCTGAAAATTTAGAACTACCACGCCCATAGGAGATATCCGTCCATTCACTAATTCCTTTTTTTTTTAGCGTATCATGCGCCACTTTCAAGGCACCCGTACCAAAAGCATCATCTTGATAAAAAAAAGCAAAATTTGATATAAAATGTTCAGCCATTATATAATTAACGAGTGCAGAAATCTCATCAGAATAGGTGGCACGCCAATTAATTAAATTAACTAAATCTTTTTTCCGAAATGAATCACTCCCCGTTATTGGAAATAAAATTAATATTTTTCCCTCTTTTACATAATCAAGATAAGCAGCCAATGTTGGACTACCAAGAGGACACAAAATGATATCGACCTTATCTTTTTCTATAAGGCGACGAATGTTTTTACGCGCAAGATAAGGATCATAATCATCATTATAAATTATTAATTTGATATGATATTTTCTCCCTGGCCCTATTGATTGATTTGCTTCTCTAATGCGAGCAGATATACCCCGCTTATCTTGTATTCCTGATGTAGCCTCTGTCCCTCTTAGTGGAATTGTTGAGCCAACTTTTAATTCTGTAACAATACCGCGATCTATATCAGCAGGTACCCCGAAAAATAATTTAAATGTTTTATTTTTTTTAAAACCATCTTTTTTTTTTAAATTTTGATTATATAAAGTAATTGTGCTATCTGAAATAGGGGTCTTAACATCTAAAACCGCAAACGCATCAGAATAAAAATTATAATGTGTTTGATATGGCATAATTGGAGCAGATAAAATTGCCCATGTCATTGAACCATATTCTTGATCTAATAATCCAAGACCAGTTATATCTTTTGGGTCCCCATTTATAGTGCGACTTTCTCTTAATAAATCTTCCGTTGTTATCATTGCTTCTACAGAAACAGATTTTTTTGACTTTTTTTTATTACGTACATCATAATACATGATGTCTTCTTTGTTAGTCTCATTCCAAAAATTACCAAAATATTCTTCATCAATTCCTAAACTATCTCGCCCATAATGAGAGATACGAATAACTTGAGAATCATTTTTTTTAGTATTGATATATAAAGCAAGTGGCAATGTATTAAAAAATTTTCTTACTAATTCAATAAGAGGCTTTTTTTTTTCTGAAGAGTCTCCAATCCGTACATGCAACTCACGATTAAGGCTAAAATTTTGCCAATGCCCCTCAACTTCATGTTTTCCACGAATATAAAACACTTGTTTTTCATTTCGTTCAAGTAATAAAAATAAAATACTTAATGTTTCTAATGTATAAGGTGAACGATCAATCGCATCACCATTAAAAACAAAGTAATGACTAGGATCAACTATTTTTAAATCTTGTGTAATTACATCGTTTTTATATAACCATTCCAATGCGCGTACTAATGAATGGAAGGCTCCATGCAAATCGCCCCATATATAAAATTTTGCTGGCTGCAATAACTGTATATGGGCAACAAGCCTTCCTGATAATTTTTGTTTTTCTCGTTCTTTTACAATAGATTGCAATAATTTTTCAAAATAATTGGGTGTCCATACTGGTTTTTTTTGCAAACCAAATAGCTGCGCAAACCGCGCAATAAATCCTTGATATAAATCCTGATGGAAAGTGGTATAATCAGGATCAAGCCAATCCTCATCATCACTTGATGGTAATTCAGGATGCATAGCTGCATATTCTTGAAGATCTGCTAACTTATAAAAACCCCCCATTGTATTTTCCATGATAAGCAATATTATGATAAAAAAAAATCGCATAGATACCATTATGTTCTTTCTAAATAAACATAAAGAAAAAATAAGCACATAAAATAATTACAATAATATGCAATGTTATAACAATGGCTCTTTTTTTATTTAATGCTAAAGGCATCAAATAAGGCTCAAAAGCATTAATAAAAAAAACTAAACAACTAATAATTAATAGTAAAAAAAATATATAATCTGAGATCATAAAGTAACCTGGGGATGGGGATAATCGCTCAATAACAAATCTATATCCCAAAATAGCGGTAATTCCACCAGTAGCAAGCCCTATTGCTGCTGGTGATTCAAGCGAAAAGCTAAACATCACAAGGTAAAAAATAAGCAATAATGGTAAAAAAATCGAAAGTAAAAATCTTGTACCATAGCGTGCATAATCAATAGAAAATATGGCAATAGGATAAAGCAATGTTTTTCTTGGATCATGTGGATCAAGTTTCTCCTCAGCATAGCCTGTTTTAATTGAACGATTTATTTGCTCCCAACCAAATGTTGATGCTTTTGGTTGAATAATAAATTCTCGCTGATAAGATTCAAACATAATTTCTCGAGGAGAAACAAATTTATTCGCTAAAACAAGATATAAACGATGATCATCAAATGGAAAGTAACTATAATCAAGCAGACTCATAAACTCTACGCGTATATTATATCCCGCTATCGCTTTGTCATCAACAAGTTGAACCGTTGGTTTTGAGCGATCACGAATAGTAGCCCATTCAAAATCAAATTTTTCAATTGTGTCAAGTGAAATTGTACCAGGATAAAACTCAAACCAAATAAATCCTGTAAAAATAAATGAATTACTTACCACATCAAAAGTTTGGAATTTATCAATATAAAGTCCTACACGAATAGTATTTATAAAACCCCCAAGATCGGCTAACCTCTTAGGAGTAAGACGCACAATTTCTGGCTGCTTTTCTCTCACCCGAAATTCATCTAATCGTTTGTTTATCATAAAAGCCATAATAAATACGCTAACTATGATACATATTAACTGAAAAAGTGGGCTTACTTGAACGGTTGAGCTCTTCTTAAGAATAGCTTTCTTCATTCCTCTCCTTTATTTACCAGTTCTTTTCACTCTAGCCCGGAGGCTAATGAAAGTCAATAATCTATAGAGAGAGCTAATTTTGATCTACGCCCAGTAAATAAAAGACAGTTTGCAACTCACCACGTTTGCGCATAAAAGGGGTCAATATTCTCTTTTCGATTTGCGTAATTTTTTTTAATCTGCTAAAAAAATTCTCAGTTACTTTTTTTGAAATAGCCTCAATTTCTCTATCTTCCACTTTTTTTAAATCAGGTAATTTTTTTTGTTCTTCTTTGTTTTTAAAACTTCCTCTTATAGTAACTAGATAAGGCAGATTATAGTCAATAATATTATGCGCTACCGAGTCTGACAATAATCCTTTTCTGTAAAGGAAAATATAGCAAGGATGATTTTGTATTATGCTCATCCAATTACAAACATGTGTAGGGCTTTTATTCGTGTATTTTTTTAAACTATCAAAATACTTTATTACATCATCATGAAAATTTTTTCTTTCTGTTTCCAAATCAGGCCCGCATATCTCTAATAAAACAATATCCCTTGCCTCTTTAAGAGTAACTTTACTTGCTTGCAAAGAAAAATTTATTGTATTTATTGTTATAATCATTGTAGCACAACACAGGTTTACTTTTAGTTGCTGAGAGAAAAACATCATTGTCCTTGATCTAATTTATTTAAAAAGTATTTTTTATTATACGAAATTAGTATCAGAAAAATTTGCCCGCCTAAATATAACTATTTTATTATAACAACACAAT
>JBAVPH010000016.1:0-2151 GCA_049692855.1 Candidatus Babeliales bacterium
CCAATTGAACATACCACTTCTTGCAATAGGCCATCAGCTTCCTCATCCATGCAGATAAAGCATTTTTTTTTATCTTTCCCTTCTTTTTCATTGCTAATCGCTTGTGATCCTTGTTTTTTCTGCTTTAATTTTTCTTCCAGTTTTATTTTTTCTTGCTCTCTTTTTTCCTGCTCTTGCGATAATTGCTTTATTATTTGTTTACGCTGCGAAGACGTCATTATGTGTAACATTTGCTCAGAAAATTGTTTGCCACTATATAGGCGATAACAGTTTTGCACCGTATATGATAAATCTTGTTTGCGCAATTCCCGATCAAGTTCTTTATTATTCTGATCTACTTTTTTTATTCCTTGCTGTAATCGAAAAATACTGCGATATTCTCGCTGCATTTGCTCATTATCCTCTTTTTCTTGTTTTAGTTTTTCTGCTTGTTGTGCAAATTTATTATGAAGCAATTGCAATTCCCTGATCTTTTCCTGACGAACAACAGAAGACATTTCTTCTAATTCTCTGCGAGTATAGGTGAATATTCTTTCTCTTGTATTGCATTGTCTTATTAATGAGGTAATAATACTTTGTAATTTTTCCATATCAACGCATTCTTTATCATATTTATTTTTATAATCTAAGATAATGGAACGGGTTGTACCACGAGCAACAATATGCGCCTGCTGCCTAAAACAATTTTTATGATAAATATTTGCTTTTTGCCCTAATAAAATTTTCACGACTTCCCCATGTCCATATTCAGCTGCTTTCATTAATGCAGTATTGCCTCGCCAATCACTCTCTTCAATATCAATATCGTTTTTATGATAGCGAAGAAAATAGTTAACAATATGCATATGACCACCTTGGACTGCAAGTAAAAATGGTGTATTATTTTGATTATCATGGATATTGACACAGGCACCAAACCGTATTAATAGATCGACAGCATCCTGTTTGCCATTTGCAGCTGCTATTGCCAATGGCGTACGCCCACCTTTCCCTTTCTGATTAACTCGTTCATCAGAGTGGTATAAAAACTCAATCATGTTTGTATTCCCATGCTTTGCTGCCCACCAAAGAGGAGTATTGTTTTCATTATCTGCAATATCTGGTGCTGCATTATATCTTAAAAGAAGCTCTACCATTGTTTTATTATTTTGCCGCGCAGCAATAAATAATGCCGTAGAACCATTTTTCCCTTTTTTATTAATAGATACGTTATAATTGTCCAGTAAGAGGCGAGCAATTTTTTGGTAGCCAAAATAGCTTGCCAACATAAGGGGCGTATTCCCATCATCATTTTTTACATTAACTACTGCTTGGTCAGCAAGAAGCTCCGCTATATCTACATGTTTATTTGTCAAGGCAATATGTAGGGGGGAATTATTATTATTCGTTAATAACGCCCTACTTGCCTTCCGCTCAAGCAATTTTCGAACAATTGCTACATTTCCCTGCTGCGCAGCATAATGCAATGGTGAAAATCCATCATTATTCTGCTTATTTATTGGTGACCCATATTCAGCCAAAAATGCAACTACTTGTTCATGACCATATTCAGCTGCTCTATGTATAGGTAAATTTTTCTGCGCATTTTCTTGTGCAATTAAATCAATATGTTTAGCGTCAACAAGATACCGAACAATATAAAGATCCCCTTTTTCTGCTGCATAATGTAATGCTGTATAGCCATTTTCATCAGCTGCATTGACATTCCCTCCTTCTTGTAAGTAATCTTTACAAAATGCAATGTTACCCTCTTTTGCTGCTGCAAGAAATTGTTTTTCTTTTTCAATACGCTTTGGCTTTGTAATAAACTGATAATAATTTCCACCAAGCAGGAATGGCATTCCTGCTGCAAGCCATTCTTTTTCCACGGCATGCAGCTGTATAGTAAGTAGATTAACTATAAAAAATACATTTAAAAAAATTCTATTCATAAATAATGCCAAATTAGTATTAATTTATTACTCTATTAATATATAGTATAACCCATATTGTAAGAATAAAAAAAAGGCAGAATAATCGTCTAAATCAGACTAAATTAATTTATAAAATATTTTCAATTTGAAAAATAAAAAAATAAAATTAGACATTTATTTAATATTGAGTAAAATTAAAAATAAGTAAATATAATGATTAGAACTAAAATTAAAAAAA
>JBAVPH010000017.1:0-2016 GCA_049692855.1 Candidatus Babeliales bacterium
GATATGTATCAATAAAAGAATACTATATGTAGGTCATAGCTAAAAAAGAGGAGTTGCTATGCAAAAGTATGTGATGGAATTAGTGGGAGCTTTTTTTCTTACGATGGCGGTTACTTTAACGGGTAATCCAATCGCAATCGGTCTTCTATTGGTGGGCCTGATGTATATCGGTGCTCATGTTTCGGGGGGACATTATAATCCGGCAGTGAGTCTTGCTGCTTATGTTCGAGAAAAAATCGATTTAAATGAGATGTTTTGGTACATGGTTGTGCAAGTTGTCGGGGCACTTTTAGGCTTGTGGCTTTTTGCATTAATTACCAATGATTCTTATCAACCTGATGTAGCACCTGGTATTCCTATCTGGGTCGCAGTACTTGTAGAAGGTCTTTTGACCGTTGTCTATTGTTTAGTTTGGTTAACAGTCTTAACAACAGATCGTTTTAAATCTACCATGGTGTATGGATTTGCAACAGGTCTTACCTTATTGGGAATTGTTACTATTGGTGGTTTATTTAATCCTGCAATAGCATTTGCAACGATGATTGTTGCAATGGGTAAATCAGGGGCATTTGCAACTGGCAACAATCTTTTTATTTATGTTATTAGCCCGTTAGTTGGTGGTGTACTCGCTGCTTGGTTTGTTCATTACTTAAATGAAAAAAGAAAATAGTTAGTAATAAATGATAAGGTTTAAAGACCGTATTGATGCTGGCAAGAAACTTGCAGTGCTTTTAGCTGCGTACAAAGATAGTCCTAATGCCATTGTTATTGGTCTTGTTCGTGGAGGGATGGTAACTGCTTATCAAGTGGCCAAACAATTAAATTTACCACTTGATCTTATTGTTCCACGCAAAATTAGTGCTCCGTACAGTCCTGAATTGGCTGTCGGGGCACTTACACAAGAGGGGGAAATTATTTGGAATAATACATTATTAAAACAGCTTGGACTAACAAAAGCTGACCTTGCCGAAAATATTACAAAAGAAAAAAAAGAGGCAGCGCGACGATTAAATCTTTATCGCGGCAATCGTGCACCGCTTGATATAAAAAATAAAATTGTAATTTTAGTTGATGATGGTATTGCTACGGGAGCAACGATGCAAGCAGCAATTACATCAATTCGTGCGCAAAGAGCAAAAAAAATTATTGTTGCAACACCAGTCTCATCAGCTGAAGCATTACAGACAATAAAAAAAGAAGAAGATGAAGTTGTTTGTATATCAGTACCAGAAATTTTTTGGGGCGTAGGCGCTTTTTATGATAATTTTGCACAAACATCAGATGAAGAAGTTATTGCATTAATGCAAGAGCATTGAAAAATTAATTTTTTATTAATGGCTGTTATGCTCGTTTATGTATTTTAAATTGTTTTAATAAATCGGTAATTACTTTTTTAAATCCACTATATTCAAGTTCAGAATAAGGGAGCATTGCCGGGCCAGACCATCCTTGTGAGCGCATTTCTATTGCTTTCTCTTGTGCACGAAGTCGAACAAAATCCCATGCAGGATTATCAAAAAAATCAGTATAAAACTCAGAAAATCGTGCATCAGGAGTGAGCGAAAAGCCAAGACAAGAAACAATAGGTAAGCAGTAAGGACCAGTTACCGGTGTGTTAATGGGAACTGGCATCAGTGGCATATTGTGTGATCCACGTGCATCACCGCCAACATAATGCGCTTTAACAAATGGACTAATAATTTCCTCTGGGGCAGGAAAAATACCTTGGTTACGAATAAGCGCTACGGGGTCATCTTTTCCTGTATATTTACCTGCAATAACATGAAGGCGGTCAGTCGAAAGAGACCCAACTTGCTGTTCATACGTTCTTGAATAAATTGCTTTAATACCAAAGCGTTCATTGTCTCGTAGTAATATGGCGATTTTATAATAATCTTCAGGAGCATGCAACATAATAACATGATCCCCACCTTTGGTGTGTTCCATATCAATTATTTCAAAAGTGAATCCTTTAATCATTTTTGGTAACATTAACCCTGCACAATACATTGGATC
>JBAVPH010000018.1:0-3655 GCA_049692855.1 Candidatus Babeliales bacterium
CTCCCGAAATAATTGTGCCAAAATAATATTAATTCGTTTAGGATTATTTTTTAGCAAAGCAATTAATTGTTTTTTTGTAACCTTTTGATGCCCTGTTAAAATTTTTATAATCATGCCTCGAATTTGACGATCTGATCCTTCAAATTTACTTTGCTTATTGTAATGAGCACTTTTTTTAGTAAGCTGAGGATAACGTTTTTTTATAGCAACTCCATAATCCATCAGGGCATAATACCATTCTCGTGGATTTGACTCGTCTAATGTTTGTTCAATAAGCGGCATAATATTTTTATCTGTTACAGAAGTCTGCTGGGGAAAAAATGAATGAATGAATACTGCTCTAATATTTGTCTCTATAAATATTGTTGGGCTATTAAATGCAAAAGCACAAATTGAAGCTGCCGTTGCTTTGCCAATACCAGGAAATGTTTCTAAAATTGCAGGGCTATCTGGCAATTGTCCTCCAAATTCCTCAGTTACCTTTTGAGCAATTTTTTGCAAATATAATGCCCTTCTATTATAACCAAGCCCTTGCCATAAACTGAATATCGTCCGCAGAGAAGCAGACGCCAAATTATCAAAAGTTGCTAATTCGATAATAAATTGTTCATACTTTTGTTCTACACGATAGGTTTGTGTTTGCTGTAACATAATTTCAGAAACGACTATTTTATATGGATCTCTAATATTGCGCCATGCAAAAATACGCCCATTCGTATGATAAAAATTCCAAATAAATTCCTGAAATAAGCGAATCTTATTGCGTGCCAATTCCATATTAGTTTCTTCTGCTTTCGCTTTTGATGAATTTGTTATATAAACAATAATTAGATTATTCGAAAGAGAAGATATGGTAAACAAAAAAATTGCAATTATTGGTGCTGGATCTGTTGGTTCTACAATAGTATATGCATTAATATTAAAAAACATAAACGCTGAAATACTTCTTATTGATATTGATGAAAAACGGTGCAAAGGAGAAGTACTTGATTTGTCAGATACATTATTTTGTGGTGCTGCAAAAATTAAAAGTAGTAGGCTACAAGATGTTTCACAAGCAGATATTATTATTATTGCTGCTGGAGCACGACAAAAACCGAAACAATCTCGCACTGATCTTATTGCAATTAATCGATCCATTATAGCAGCAATTTTAGAACAAATACGACCAATCAAACAGCATGCAATCATTATTATGGTAACCAATCCTGTAGATATATTAACATTTGATGCACAACAATTTTCTGGGCTACCGCGCAACCAAGTTTTCGGTTCCGGAACATTTCTAGATACAGTGCGTCTCCATGGTATTCTTGCAAAAAAACTAAATATTGCTATGCAATCAATTAACGCCTATATTCTTGGTGAGCATGGTGATACTCAATTTGCTGCCTGGTCAATTGCTAATATTGCTGGTGTACCCCTCCTTAATTTTCCACAAATTAATAAGAAAATTTTGACTCAAATAGCAGAAGAAGCACGAAAAAAAGCATATGAAATTATTAGCTGTAAAGGTGCAACCTATTACGGTATTGCAGCATGTGTAACCACTATATGTCAAGCAATTATTTTAGATCAAAAACTTGTTATTCCACTTTCTTGCTATATTCCCACATTTAACATTTGCCTAAGCATCCCAATCATTTTAGGGGGAAAAGGGATTGAACAAATTTTAGAGATACCTCTCAATAAAATAGAACAACAACAATTAATTAAATCAGCAGAATATTTGCAAAAGTTACGATGAAAAAAATATATAAAAAAAGCTTATTTATTTTCAGACGTGATCTACGTTTGCATGATAATATAGGGCTTTTACATGCTGCAAAACAATCACAAACATTACTTTTGTGTTTTATTTTTGACCCAAGGCAAGTTACCACAAAAAATATTTTTCGCAGCATCAATGCAATACAATTTATGATTGAATCATTACAAGACCTTGAAAATAAAATAAAAAAAAAACAAGGGAGTCTTTATTTTTTTTATGGCGTTGCAGAACAAGTAATTGACGAACTTATTAAAAGAGAAAAAATAAATGCACTTTTTTTCAATAAAGATTATACCCCATTTAGTCTAAAACGAGATGCTGCAGTAGAAAAAATTTGCCGTATTCAAAAAATTGATTTTTTTTCATTTCACGATCTTTTGTTAAATCAACCAGACCTTATTATGACTAATAATAATACCCCCTATTCTATCTTTACAGCATTTTATAAAAAAGCAAAAAAACTATCCGTTAAAGCCCCTATTAAACTACCACGCACAATAATATATAAAAAGCCTATTAAACAATCTAAATCACTTGTTTTTTTTTCAAACAAAATATCACTCGACATAAATAAAAAAATACATATTCATGGAGGAAGGGAAAATGGCTTAAAAATTTTACAAAACTTGAAGCAATTTAAAAAATATGCACAAGAAAGAAATTTTCCCTTCATAGCAACAACCAATTTATCTGGCCATCTTAAATTTGGCACTTTATCAATTCGTGAAACTTATCAAACCATTAAAAAAAAACTTGGTAACCATCATTTATTGTTAAAACAACTTTATTGGCGAGATTTTTTTACTTACGTTGCTTATCATTCACCTTTTGTTTTTGACCAACCATATCATGAAAAATATAAAAAACTGTCTTGGAGCAAAAATAAAAAACTTTTTAATGCATGGTGTAATGGGAAAACTGGTTTTCCAATTGTTGATGCTGGCATGAGACAATTAAATGAAACTGGTTTTATGCATAACCGAGTTCGCATGATTGTAGCCTCATTTTTAGTAAAAGATTTACATATTAATTGGTTATGGGGAGAAAAATACTTTGCGCAAAAATTACTTGACTATGACCCCGCTGTAAATAACGGGAATTGGCAATGGTCGGCATCCACTGGTTGTGATGCACAACCATATTTTCGAATTTTTAATCCATGGTTACAGCAAAAAAAATTTGATCCCGACTGTATCTATATTAAGCAATGGGTTTCTGAGTTAAAAACTATTGAAAATAAAATAATTTTGAATTGGTTTAAAAAATATATCACAACAATCCCTTATCCAGTTCCTATTATTAATCACAAAAAAGAAGCGAATAAATCAAAATTACTATTCAAAAAAGCAAGAAAGTAAATAAATTTTATCTATACTCTTCCAACGCGAAAAGTAAGCAAATCATCGCTTTTTAAAATACTTTTGACAGTTTTTTGCATTTCCTCCAGAGAAACATTATTAAGAGTGGTAGTGCGATTATCAAAATAATCAGCAGGCAAATCAAAACGATCGAGATATAATAATGCTTGTGCAATATTATTATTAGAAGAAAAATTATCTACTAATGAACTAATAATTGCGCGTTTTGCCTCATTAAATTCTTCTACGCTTATTTTATCAGCAGCAGAATTAATAACCTTTTTAATTGCATTTTCTGCTTCTTGTAAACGATCTACTGAAACAATTGTTCGTACTTGAAACATCCCTGGTTGCTCATTTGAACCAACCAACATTGAACCTTTTATTGTATAAAAAAGTCCAGATTCTTCTCTTAATTGAAAAAGACGAGAACTCATTGAATTTAATATGCCACCACCAAAAATTTGATCAAAAATTAATAATTTATCATAATCAGGATGCTTTCTATCAATAGAAAGCTTTACCA
>JBAVPH010000019.1:0-2800 GCA_049692855.1 Candidatus Babeliales bacterium
AAAAAAATTATAAAATCAAAAAATTTAGTATGTGTGAAATTATATTACGAAAGGAGTTACTATTCACTACTCATGCTTAGTAAGTTGCAATAAAACGAAGACCCTGGCTTTTTAACCCTAAGATGAATGGTCAAATTTATCAACAAAAACCACCATGGCTTTTAAGCTAATACTTAGTTACTTAGCTAATCGTTCTTTTGCAATGCGGTCTAAAATACCATTAACAAAACGGTAAGCCCCTTCTTCTGCAAAACATTTTGTCAATTCGATAGCTTCATTAATCACAATGCGTTGATCTGTTGTTGTATTAAGCAATTCCCAAATACCAAAATGTAAAATTAACTTTGTGCAAACACTCACTCGCTCAATACGCCAATTTGTTAGTAATGGTTGATAAGCTTGATCAATCAATGCCCGATTATTAATAATGTCTTGTGCCACCGTAAATACTTTACTATCACGAGGAATATGAATATTAAACCCACGATTAAAATTATCAACAATTGCTTCTAATGATTCTTGATAATCAAATGCTTCTGCAATATATAATAAATGAAAAATCAATGAACGAGCATCACGACGTGACAAATCATCATATGATAATGGCCGCTGACTTTTTTTTTCAGTTTCAATAACGCCATTAATATCATTTTCGAGTAAATCCACCTTATAACCTCCCATTATTTTTTCGTTATTATTTTTTTACCCGCTCAATATAGGTACCTTCACGCGTGTCAATTTTTACATAGTCTCCTTCTTCTACAAAAAGAGGAACCTGTACAACTAAGCCTGTCTCAAGTGTAGCGGGTTTTGTTCCCGCACCTTGTGCGGTATCACCTTTCACTCCAGGGGGCGTTGTGGCAACCATTAATTCGATAAACATTGGTGGCATTACAGTAATTGGCTTTTTATTAAAATAGAGAATGGTATAAATTTCTTGTTCTTTCAGATAATCAAATGCATCAATTAATTGCTCTCGATTGAATGCAACTTGGTCAAAATTTTCTTGATCCATGAAATAATATAAATCACCATCAGTATAAAGATATTGCATTTTAAGGTATTGCAAATCTGGCTCAGGAAATTTTTCACCAGAACGAAATGTTTCTTCTCGAACAAAGCCTGTTATCATGTTTTTCATCTTCGTTTTGACAAAAGCTCCCCCTTTACCAGGCTTTACATGATGATAAGCAATAACTATGTATGGCTCATTATCATATAAAATTTTAACACCTTTACGAAAATCTGTTGTTGCAATCACCCCTATACCTCATTAATATTAAAAAATTATTATTAATTTTAGTATAAAAAATACAGTTAAAATAGCAACTGAAAAAGCCCTTTAATTCGTAAGTTCTTCCTATACGATAACTTTATTCTCATGTATTATGAATAATATTTAGATTAGTGAGGGAATTACAAGTGAACTTAAAAACAACCGATAAAGCAATTTTTGCATTTATTGAGCAGGAACAAGAGCGCCAGGAAGAGCAAATTAATCTGATTGCGTCAGAAAATTATACCCCTCTTGCTGTATTGCAAGCAACGGCCTCTGTGCTAACCAATAAATATGCTGAAGGATACCCTGGTAAGCGATATTATGCTGGCTGTAATCTTGTTGATCAGGTAGAGCAACTTGCAATTAACCGCTGTAAACACTTGTTTGGGGCAGATCATGCAAATGTGCAACCACATGCTGGTTCGCAAGCAAATATGGCCGTTTATACAGCAATTCTCAAACCTGGGGATACTATTATGGGTATGAGTTTATCTGCTGGCGGGCATCTTACACATGGCCATACCGTTAATTTTTCAGGCATTTATTATAAAAGTATTCAATATGGCGTTGATCCTGACACAGAGCAGCTTAACTATGATACTATTGCTTCCCTCGCTGAACAACATAAACCAAAACTTATTGTTGTTGGGGCATCTGCCTATTCACGGATTATCAATTTTGAACATATTGCACAAATTGCAACTAATGTTGGCGCGTATCTTCTTGCCGATATTGCGCATATTGCTGGCTTGATTGCAACGGGACTACACCCAAGCCCTATCCCTTATGCTGATTTTGTTTCAAGCACTACCCATAAAACATTACGTGGACCACGTGGCGGTTTGGTTATGAGCAAAAAAGAATATGCGTCACACATTGACCGTGCAATTATGCCAGGAACACAAGGTGGTCCTTTTATGCATAGTATTGCGGCAAAAGCAGTTGCTTTTCATCTTGCTTGTCAACCAACATTCAAAGCATATCAACAACAGGTGATAAATAATGCAAAAAAAATGGCACAACTATTCACTCACTTAGGATATCGTATTGTCGCCGGTGGGACTGATAATCATCTCTTTATTGTTGACTTGAGGTCAAAAAATATCACCGGACGTGCAGCAGAAATTGCACTTGAACAGGCTGGCATTACTGTCAGTAGAAGTTGTATTCCTTTTGATCCTGCAAAACCATGGATTACAAGCGGCATTCGCCTCGGGACACCAGCAATTGCTACTCGTGGTATGAAAGAACAAGAAACAGAACAAATTGTATATTTTATTGATGAAGTAATAAAATATCATAACAACCAATTACAATTACAGCGTATCAAACAACAAGTAAAAAAATTATGTATGCAATTTCCAATTTACAATCAAAACGCTTTACATAACCCACTTTCATTTATGCGCATGTTTGAAAATAGTTCTTTATAAAAAATGTTGCTCTTGTTTTTCATATAAAAAAAAATTATTTTTTTTATTGGTCTTGAAAAACCATATCGTACATTAATTTATGTATCTC
>JBAVPH010000020.1:0-3783 GCA_049692855.1 Candidatus Babeliales bacterium
GAAAAAAAATAATGTTAATCATTATTTAAAAAATAAATAATGATGATACAATTAAATTACTATAAATAATGTTTTTTAAATTTATTTTACACAATTAACATGTAAGGAATTATTTATGACAAAAAAACAAAATATTTTTTTATCACTTGCTTTCGCATGTAGCATAAGTTCAGGCATGCAATCAGCTGAAGAAACAACAGTGGCAAAAGAAAAAAAATTTGAAAAATTAGCAACTCAAATTGCACAACAACCAGAAAAAGAATGCCCTTTCCTTGGGAAAATTCCTACAATAGGCAGCACTTTCAAGGACCACCGTGATCGCTTTCAGAGTGAACAAACAGAAAAGCAAAAAAAAGCAAAAGAAACATTCGCAAAATTACAAAAAAAAGCTGCTGAGAAAGCAACGGCAACAATGTGGTATGATTCTCCTTGTGGTACAGGATCACGAGCAAATGCTGTTCAAATGAGTGAAGAAGAATCACCAAGACAGCAATCTTCAACAGAAAGACTCTATAACCCAAACCCTCACGATATTTTTCCATAATCGCAAAACTAAAAAACCTTGTACAAGGATTATCATGATAAAAAAAACATATCTTGGATTTTTCATTTTTGGATTGAATATGATAATACCAATCAACTTTGTAGCAAATGAAGAACAGGAAAAAGAAAGTACAGTAAGTACTTCTGAAAAAATTCAAAGCAAAAAATCCGAAAATGCGCAAGAAAAAAGTTCAGCTAAAATAGAGCATGATATTAGAAATCTAATAGCAGACATAGCAAAGTACAAACTTCATAATCCGGTTCTCTTACGTAATCCTAATTTAAGACATCTACATCCTTTGCAGCGCTTATCCATTCCTTACAAACCTGCGATGGACCGACGTTATCCATAAATTATTCAAATTAAAAGAATCAAAATATTCTTGTTAAATGCAAAAGTTTTTTGATTCTTTTAATTTCCTCTATTTTGGCATAAATATTTTTCTAAAAATGCAATGCATCATCCCTTTCCACCTTTCTTTCTCTAGAAAATAGCATATAATAAAAAATATAAAGGTTTAAAAATAATTCAATAGGGATGCCAATGCAATTATTCCGTTCTCCATTTTTTTGGGTTAGTGCAACAATAGTTTCTACTTTTTTTATATTTTTTGGTTTTTATTATTTCCCAAAAGCATTTCCTATTGTTCATATTGACCTTACCATGAATCGATCACAAGCATTGCAACAAGCAGCAGTTGTAGCAGAAAAAAATAAATTAGATCCAACTGGATACCAACAAGCAGCATCCTTTGTAACAGATGAGCCAACTAAAACATTTGTTGAACTTGAAGCTGGTGGGAAAAATGCATTTGTTCAAATGATGGAGCAGCATCTGTATGAACCATATACCTGGCGAATTCGACATTTTAAAGAATTTGAAAAAAATGAAACAAGTATTTACTTTACGCCAAGCGGGCAACCATATGGGTTTGTGGAAACAATATCAGAAAACAAGCCCGGTGCAAATATTACGAGCAGCGAAGCACAATCAATTGCTGAAAAAAATGCGGCCCAATACTGGCAAATTAATTTTAATGATTATAAATTAGTTGAAACAGCAAAAGAAGAACTAACAAGTGGTCGGGGCGACCATACCTTTGTTTATGAACGTCCTAATCAAAAAATAGGTGAAGGATATTATCGTTTAAGTTTGGGGGTAAGTGGGGATAAATTAGCAAGTCTTGTTCATTGGGTAAAAATACCAGAAGCATTTACACGTCGTTACCAAGAAATGAGATCTACTAACAATACTATTGCTTGGGCAGGATCACTTGCAATGTTTTTATTTTATCTTATCGGTGGTTGTGTTATTGGATTATTTTTTTTATATAGACAAGGATGGGTAATCTGGCGTACCCCACTTTTTTGGGCTATTAGCCTGGCTTGTTTATTAGTACTTGCCCAACTTAACCAATTACCTCTTGCATGGATGCACTATAATACTGCACACACAATGAATACTTTTTTACTTCGCCAGTTTACCGCAATGGTATACTCATTTATTTCTTTGGCCTCCTTCCTATTGCTTATTTTTATGAGCGCAGAAAGTTTAACGCGCAAAGCATTTGGTCAACATTTACAATTTTGGAAAGTATGGTCAACTTCTATTGCCAGTTCTTATACTGTTTTGGGCAGAACAATTGGCGGTTATTTATTGGTTAGTATCGATTTTGCGTTTGTTATTTTATTTTATTTATTAACAACTCGTTACCTTGGATGGTGGGTGCCATCGAGCGCACTTTTTGACCCAAACATTTTGGCAACTTATTTTCCATGGTTTTCACCGCTTGTTAATTCGCTTAATGCCGGATTTATAGAAGAATGTCTTTTTCGGGCCGTCCCTTTAGCTGGTGCTGCTTTACTTGGCAAGAAATTTGGTAAAAGAAATTATTGGATTATTGCAGCATTTATTTTGCAAGCAATTGTATTTAGCGCTGCTCATGCAAATTATCCAATGCAACCTGCGTATGCACGATTAGTTGAACTTATTGTTCCATCATTTACCTTTGGTGGTATTTATTTAGCTTTTGGTTTATTGCCAGCTATTATTGCACATTTCATTTATGATGTTATTTGGTTTTCAATTCCTATTTTTATCTCTTCTGCACCCGGTGCACTGATAAACAAAAGTTTTATTATATTTTTTGCACTCACTCCTTTATGGGTTGTATTACGGGCACGACTCAAAATTGGTCATTGGACCACAATAGTAAAAAATAATTTAAATAAATATTGGCAGCCCTCTCCCTTACCTCAAAAAAAGACAGAGCTCTTCTTTAAAGAAAAAAAAATTATCGTAAGCTCTGCTAAAAAATTATTTATTTTTGGTTGTGGTGTTGCCGGTCTTGTCACTTGGTTAATGACTAGCCAATTTACCAGTGATGCTTTTCCACTCACACTTACACGTGACCAAGCAATAACACAAGCAAAAGAAAATTTAAAAGAAAAAGGAATTAACTTATCTATTTCATGGCAACCTCTCACCGGGGTATTTTCAAATTATGAAAATAATATTCTCCTTGAATTACAGCATCGTTTTATTTGGGAAAAAGGAGGAAAAGAAAATTATCAAAAACTCTTAAACACTTATTTAATGTCCCCTTATTGGATTATCCGTTTTGCACAATTTCAAGGAGATATTGTTGAACGTGCAGAAGAATATCGGCTCCTTTTGCAAAATACAAATAGAGTATTTCGTACTTTGCATACTTTGCCACAAACAAAACCTGGTGCCCAACTCACAGAAGAACAAGCACTGACTATTGCACAAAAAACAATTAAAAAACAACTGAATCTTAATCCGACAATACTTAAAAAAATTTCTGCTACAGCAGAACAACAACCTAACCGTAAAGACTGGGCTTTTATTTTTTCTGATGCACATAATTATCCTCTTTCAACAGGACAAGCTCGTATTTATGTCGTTGTCAGTGGTAACAAGGTTACTGACCTAAATCGTTACATTCATGTTCCAGAAGAATGGGAACGGAATGAACAAAATAATCAAAATAGAATTGCCATCATCAAGATGCTTTGTTCACTCTTCCTTATTATCTTCTCTTCTATTGCTTCTTGGATCGTCATTAGGTATTGGCACCCATTTATTTCTCGAAAAGCATTTTTACTTTTTTTTAGTAGCTTTCTTATCCTTTTTTTGGGAAATATTTTTAATGGTTGGCCAACAACTATTTTTTATTTTAATACAACTGCTCCTTTTTTAAGTCAGCTATTTCAAAC
>JBAVPH010000021.1:0-3406 GCA_049692855.1 Candidatus Babeliales bacterium
ATTTAATATTTTATGATTGTTAATGGAAGCTATTAATGGTCGGCTACTTGGTTGAATTAAGCTGTGCGAAAGTACAGAGATTCGTACTGATGTAGGTGGTTGTGAGTAGCTTCCGTTAGTTTAAGGAATATGATGAAACAAATAAAAAATATTTCTTTGTTTTTACATTTAATTCTATTGGTAGCCACTACTATAACTTTTACCCAATCAACATTAAATAATAATAATAACAAAGAAAGTAAAATCTTTGATATTGGTATTTCAACAGTGAATAGGCAAGAAATAAGCAATCACTTAAATAAACTCCTTGCCAATGAATTCGCCTTATTTGTAAAAACTAATAAATATCATTGGAATGTAGAAGGTAAACATTTTGGTCCACTACATGCATTATTTCAAAAACAATATGAAATGATTGCCCAAATAATTGATGGCATTGCAGAACGCATACGATCAATTGGTTTTAAACCAATTGGCACTTTAGCTGAATTCAGTAAACAAATGACCATTTCTGAAGAACCAGGCGAAAATCCTAATGCACAAGAAATGCTTTTCAATTTATTAGTTGATCAGCAAAAAATTATTAATCAATTACGTAAAGATATTGGTTTTGCAATGGAAAAAGGAGATGCCGGTACTAATAATTTCCTTACAGAACTAATTGAGAAACATGAAAAAATGGCCTGGATGCTCAGAGCTCATTTTCCACAACAATAATCAATCAATTTTTAATTTTTTTATTAATTTTAGACAAATTCTTGTTTTTTGCTTATTAAATATTTTATAATTGTAAATGGAAGCTATGGATAATTGACTATAGGTAGATTGAGCTGTACGAAAGTACAGAGGTTTATAGAAATAGGCAATTGTAAATGGCTTCCTTTAAAAAATTATATTGTAAAAAGGAACAATAGAATGGACAATAATAAAATAATCGATATTGGTATTCCAGAAAAAAATAGAGGCGAAATAAGTGATCATTTGAATGTACTCCTTTCCAATGAATTCGCTTTATTTATTAAAACAAATAAATATCATTGGAATGTAGAAGGCAAACATTTTGGCCCTTTGCATAAATTATTTGAAAAACAATATCAAACAATTGCAGAAATAATAGATGGTGTCGCAGAACGAGTACGTAAACTTGGTTTTAAATCTTTTGGAAGTTTAGCTGAATTTAGTAAACATACTACCATCTCTGAAGAGCCAGGAAAAAATCCTGATGAGCGAACAATGATTCTTAATTTATTAACTGATCAACAAAAAATTATTAATCAATTACGTAAAGATATTAATTTTGCGATGGAAAAAGGGGATGTCGGCACCAACAATTTTCTTACGGAAGTAATTGAAAAACACGAAAAAATGGCCTGGATGCTCAGAGCACACATCACAGAATAAATAATTAAGTCAAATGCATTAATTGTGTTTTAGGGTAGTAAAATTGTAAAATTCGTTTATAATCCCAACCATTACGTACCATTTCACGAGCTCCCCATTGACATAGCCCAAGGTGATGACCAAACCCACGTCCTTTAACGAGAATATCATTCCCTTCTTTCTTGATCGTAAAACAAAAACTTTTTATCTCTTTGAACAATGAATAAAGTTTTTTTCCTGAAAATGCTACCCACTTTTTTGCTCCTTTACACAATACCTCACTCACAAGCCCTGCTTTATCTTTTTTTGTAATTTTCACTTCTTTAAGGCGATCAAGAACCTGTTTTTCTTTCCGTAAAAGTTTTTCAAAAATTGTGTGTTCATAAGAAGCTTGCCAGGTATATATTTTGCAATTTTTACAAAACGTACATGCATAATCACGCGCCAAATAGGGTGCTTTTGCAAAATCAATATCAGCAATTCCCGCGGGGACAATTCCTCCACAGCATGAATCAAACATTGCCATAATTGGCTCATTATTAAATCCTAAAAGCATTCCTTTGGTTTCTTTAACTGCTTGCTTAATAATTGGCGATGTATGGATACCATTATATGTTTGATGCTCATTTGTATTTTTTACGTCATATAACCGGCCATTTTTCCTAGCACCAATTGCTTGTGCAATAACATAACTCCGAGAAGCGATTGCAAGTGCTTTGTTAATTTCTACTGGCCAACCGGGCCAACTTTCTGTCCGTAAAACTGAAAAAACATAATTTTCTATATCTAAATAGTTAATACACTGAATTTTTTGTTTATCTTTTTTAAGAACAAAAGAACCATGGTACGTTGCATCATTAAATAAAATAGTTCCATCTAATGATGTTAAATAAAGAGGGAGAGGACAAACTTTGTCATCAATATATACATTCCCCCTTTTTATTGAAACAGCAAGTTCTGATCGCCAATATTTTTTTTTCGATTCTTGATTATATAAAATAAAGCCTTTTGATGAAAAAAAATGCCATTTCTTTTTTTTTGCCCCTTGATGTTCACTCAATAAAACACGAACATCCAGTCTGCTTTGTAATTGTTGGTTAATATTATCAAAAGCTTCTTGTATGCTAGCAATAACCTTTTGTAATGATTGGCAAAATAAATCACTAAAAGATTGTGTTATTTTATTTAAAGAAAAGCATTGTTGTTTTTCATGAAAGTTATCACGTCGTGAACCAATAACCTGAAACCCTATAAAGCCATTTTTATAAATAACAGATGCTCTACCTTGATAAGAAATAGCATTAATGTTCATTAATTTTGAACAGGGCATAATTACTAATGCTGTCTGAGCAAGCGGTATACCATTAATTGCAATTCCCTTTTTATGGCAACTAATAACCATTGTTTTGCCAGAAATAAATCGCTTTTTTTTTTGATCGGTCATATCTTGAATAACAAACCCTTTTTGGGTTGTTATGAACCAGCTAGCATTATTACCTTGCATTTTCGCCATGATCCCTTGCGGCCACGAGCATCTTTTTGTTAAAGCATCAATAAAAAAAATATGGCAAAATAAGAAAAAAATAAGAATCCATTGATTTTTCATCTTTTTTCACCTTACAGTTTAATACCATATTGTTGTAAAAATGTAATAAAATCAGCGGGAACTTCTTTTTTTCTATCGATACCACGATTAGCCATTTTATCTGCTTGTTTATTTTCTGATCGTACGACATGTCCTATTTTTGCGTTAATTATTTTTATTTTTTGTTGAGCAAGTAGAAACAGTAATTTTAAATGTGGTTGCTTTACTTTATAAAGTCCATTTAATTGTTTAACTATCAATTCAGAATCAGAAATAATACGAATAGCATCACCCTCCCCTAATTGCTTTTGTAGTAAAAAAATACCTAATAATAATGCAAGGTATTCTGCTTCATTATTAGTCTTACTCCCAAGAAAAAAGCCATCTTTGTAAACGGGTATATTGTTTTTTTCTAAATAAATCCCTGCCCCCGCGGGACCA
>JBAVPH010000022.1:0-1748 GCA_049692855.1 Candidatus Babeliales bacterium
CCTTTTTTTAGTTGTCTATGTAATTCAACAAATGAGTTTAACCTTGTAGCAAAAAAATTACTTGAATTACAGCACTCAAAAGCATGTGCCATGTTAAATGGCCAACTTCCATAGGTATCTAATCCATCATCAAAAACCTGATAAGCAAAATCAAGTGGATTAATACAACAATTATTTAAAAAACAGGTAAGCATGGTACAAGAAACTGGCGAACAAATGCGATTATTGTGGGCATGATTAATCCCAAATTGTGCAATACGCGGTACTCCTTTAATATATACAGATGTCAACTGATTTAATTGCGTAATGTTTTTTTCAGGGCGAAAAAAATTAAAATTAGCAAGGGTAACAAAAATGCTATGCAACAATGATACATCTGCTCCATCATGTGCAATGATCCTCATATTAAAAGCATCTGCCAATATATTCTTTTTTATTTCGAGTCGTACATGAGCGTAATGACTAAAGCCATTATCGTTACTTGCATAAGAGCGCTGAACTTTTGATCCCCACTCAATCATTTTATACCATTCTCCCCAATTTTTTGTTTTTTTATTTCGCGATTGGATCCAAAATGAAAAGTAACCTACTTCTGGCCGAAAAGCATTCCAAGAAAAAAGAAGCTGAGAAAATGGCTCTACATTCTTTTTACTAAATTTTAGTACTTTTTCTTTTCTATTTACCAACGGCATCGAGGAAAAAATTTTGTGGTATACTTTTACCCATTGCGAAGTATTACCAATAACAATTGCCTGCGCACAACATAGGTTGGCAATAAAAAGAAACCATATTTTTTTTATCATCATATACTCTTGTTTTTAAAATATATTTCTAATTAATATAATATAATAAAAAATAAATCTTCAATATTTTCAAATTTAATTAAAACATATAATTGAATTTTTAAATTTTATATTTTTTTGCAAGCTGTTGCTATAATTAAAAATTAACTATTATAATAAAATAAAAATATTTTATATTTAAAAAATTAAAATTAATGATAGAAAAAAAATGGAAAAATATATGAAAAAGAAAAAAACAATCTTATCTTTCATACTACTACATTTTTTTTTATTAAATTCTAAAATACAAACCAAATATAAAAAAGCAGTTGTAACAGTCCCTGTAGCCGATCTTGTAGGAGAAGAAATCGGACAATTGGTTAATCCACAACAAGTGGAACAAACGTATAAACAATTACCATTTGCTCCTGGTATAAAACCAGAGATGGCATGCCCTCGCATTCAGCAACTTTTATTTAACGAAGTTGTAGAAATAATTAAAGAAAAAGATCAAGAAGTTTATATCCGCATTCCACATCTTTTCTATTTGCGTTCAACAAAAAATAAGACTCCTCAAACCAACTATTGGACACTCAAAAAAAATATTACCACCTTTGATAAAATTAAAGAATACAAACGGGACCTTACCAAAATTCCATTACCAATATCATTTAAAAACAACAATAAGGAACTTAATAGTAAAAATACAGCAACATTAATTGAACCATGGTTTGATCAAAAAACTAAGCAAATATTTTCAGCAGGAACACGCTTTACTTGGGCAGTACAAAAAAAAAGAAAAGCAATTGTTTATGTTTTTAATCCATCAAAAATGCAATATGAGATGATGGCAATACCAAATAAGAAACTAGCCATACAAACTCAATCACAAATACCTCAAGAACAAAGAAAAAATTTTATTAAGCTATTACGTCAATGGGCATGCAAAAATGAGGAATATATTCC
>JBAVPH010000023.1:0-2272 GCA_049692855.1 Candidatus Babeliales bacterium
GCTTATATCCTAATTGAAATTTTTTTGAAAAATAATTCTTTTTAAAATTGTTATTTTATGATAAAATAAATAAAAAGCTTATTTTTTAGTTTAAATTAATTATGAATAAATTCAATAAATTACGAAGTGATTTTCCTATTTTACAGCAAAAAGTGAATCAACAGCCATTGTGTTACCTTGATAATGCGGCGACAACGCAAAAACCGCAGCAGGTGCTCGATGCGATGATGCATTTTTATCAAACTAGTAATGCTAATATTTACCGTGGAGCACATACTTTTGCTGAACAGGCAACTGCATTATATGAGCAAGCACGGCAAAAGGCAGCTCAATTTATTGGTGCACATAACTCATCTGAAATTATTTTCACACGGGGAACAACAGAAAGTATCAATTTTGTTGCGAGTACGTGGGCAAATAAGCATATTAAATCAGGCGATGAAATTTTAGCAACTGAGCTTGAACATCATGCTAATTTATTGCCTTGGCAACATGTTGCCCAACAAAAAGGAGTAGAGCTTAAATTTATTCCAGTTTTAACTGATGGAACGCTTGATCTTTCTACCTTGGATAGATTGTTAACAAAAAAGACAAAGCTTGTAGCAATTACACAGGTTTCAAATGCAATTGGCACGCATAATCCGGTGAAAAAAATTATTGATGCAGCACATTCAGTTGGGGCGAAAGTATTGATTGATGCTGCGCAGTCGGTTCCGCATCAAGCAACCAATGTTCAGGAATTAAATTGTGATTTTTTAGCATTTTCTGGTCATAAAATGTTGGGGCCAACTGGTATCGGTGTTTTGTATATAAAAAAAGAACTGCATGAAGAAATTCCTCCTTATATCTATGGTGGTGGCATGGTAACTACTGTTGGCTGGCAACAAGCTGAGTGGTTACCCGCACCGCAGAAATTTGAGGCCGGCACACCACCCATTGCACAAGCAATAGGTTTAGGTACAGCAATAGATTATCTTGCTGCTCACATTAATTTTGATACTTTACAAGCATATGAAGCGCGGCTAGCAACGCAACTTATTGATGGCTTATCTGCAATGCCACAGGTAAAAATTTTAGGCTCTACGAAGGAGCTTAAAAAAGGGCATCTTGTTAGTTTTATATTGAATGGAATTCATGCTCATGATGCAGCAGCTTATTGTGATAGTAAAGGAATTAGTCTTCGCGCAGGTCATCATTGTGCGCAGCCATTAGCTAAAAAATTAGGGTATTATGCGTCCTTGCGAGCAAGTTTTTACTTTTATAATACTATCCAAGAAGTTGATTGTTTAATTAGTGCCATCAGTGAATTATCACAACAATTTAACCAGTAATTATTTTCTGAATCAAGTAAGCTTGCAATATAACTAATTAATACATATTCCAAGTTCTTTTAATTGCTTTATGAGTAACGATGTTTTTTGGTAGGTAATGGCATGAATACCGCATTCTTGTGCAGCTAAAATATTTTCTTCTTTCCTATCAATGAAGATGCATTTTTGTGAATTAAGTTGATATGTATCTAAAATATTTGTAAACATTTGTTTGTTGGGTTTGAGTATGTGTGTTTGGCAAGAGATAATGCCACCATCAAAAAGATTCATAATTTCTGAATAATGAGTTTTAATTGTGTTATATAATTCATGCGGCGCATTGGTGAGAAAAAAAAGCCGATATCCAGCATCTTTTAGTTGTTTTATAAGCTCTATCATTGATGCGATTGGCTGTGTTAATGTTGGTAATTGTTCTCTATCAAAAATGAGCGTGATAATTTGCCTTATTAAATTTTTTTCCTGTTCACTGCTAAAATAATTTTCTTGTGCTACTTGCTCAATAAAATTAACAAGTTCAGTCTGTACTTGCTCACATGTTTTATATCCTTGATGCCATTCAACAATACAGCGAGGCATAATTTTTTTTTTAAATTTAAATTGAACCGGTGGTTGATGCTCATTATGTTTGCTCATTGTTTCTAATAAATCAAAGCAGACAGTAGAAGGATTTTTCCAATGAGTTAACGCATAACTGGCTAAAGTTGCAAGGCCAATTTTTTGACGCAGCACTGTAGTATTTTCTTTAAATAAAACACCAGAAAGGTCAAGTATAATAGCAGTTGGCTTTGTTAAAGAATAGGAATAAAATGTTGATCCTGCAATATTGATAATAAAGAGTAGGAATACGTTAAGGCGAAAACGTAACATTGTTTTCCTTTTTTAGACCTTTTTATTAATAGACTAGCGAATTTAGTTTCTTAAAAGCAAGATTGTTTATTGAG
>JBAVPH010000024.1:0-1793 GCA_049692855.1 Candidatus Babeliales bacterium
AATCAAAAGCAACGACTCTTCAAAAATATAGAAAAAAAAATGTCTTCTAAAACATTTCTTTTCTTTTCTTCATTGTTTCTTGGCAATCGCACAATACAAAAAGAAAAAATTCAATCAATGAGTGAGCAATTTAAAAAATGGGGAATTTCTCATTTACTTGCTCGATCAGGAATCCATCTTACCATATTTATTTTCACTTGGCAGGCTATATTTTCCTTAATTCCCCTCTCATTTGCCTTGAAGCAGTATATTTTAATCCTTATTAGCATTGTTTATTTTATTTTTAGCTGGCCATCAATTTCTTTTATTCGCGCTTTTAGCATATTTATGCTTTATCAGTTGTGCACAATTATAAACCGACCAACACATTTTTTGCATTTTTGTCTTTTAACTTGCTTCTTGTTTTTAATTTTTAACCCTATGCAGTTATTTTTTTTGGATTTTCAACTGAGTTTTAGCCTAACCTTTGTATTAGGGTGGTTTAATCAACTTTATCAAAGAAAATTGAGCTAACATAAAAATATTGATTATTTTTGTTTTTATTTCATACGATTGTTTAAAATTAGCCAATTTAATTTTTCATAAAAGGAGAGAGTCTATGACTAGGCTAGCATTAAAAAAAGTTAAAACATTTATCCTGCAATTTTTAATTACATCTTTCACCCTTTCCCCCCTTGCTTTTATTTTTTATAATTCATCCAATAAGACAAATACTTTTTCATTGTCCTATCAAGACTGCCCTTGTGATTTTTGTCATGAAATAGGAGCCGTTACTATACCACAGACACGTAATAGATCTGAGCAAAAAAATTGGACTATTATTATATATATTGCTGCCGATAATGATTTACGAAGTTTTGCTGCACGCAATATTAAGCAAATGGCAAGTATAGGGTCAAATGAATTTGTAAACATTCTTGTTCATCTTGATATTCGAATTACCGGCAATAAAAAAATTACTCGACGCTATTATGTAGAAAAAGACAAAATTCTTCACATGAATGCTCATGATGCATCATCTCAATGCATGGATAGCGGCAACCCAAAAACACTTATTTCATGCTGTGAGTGGGCAATTAATAATTATCCAGCATATGAATATGCACTCTTTTTCTGGAATCATGGCACCGGTATTATTGATCCAGGATATGGAAGACTTATAAATCCGGCAGAACTTTTTACCTTTAATCCTGAAACAAATAAACTTGAACTGGATCGATCTCTAGGCTTTCTTGATTTGATTGATAATTTAGATCAAAATCAATTTTTGAGAATAGATCAAAAAGGTATCTGTTGGGATGACACAACAGGAAATTACTTAACCAACTATAAATTAGAAACAGCATTGGACACCATTTGCAGAAAAATTCTCAATGGAAACAAATTCAGCATTATTGGATTTGATGCTTGCTTAATGTCAATGCTTGAAACTGCAAGTTTGATTAAAAATTATGCTCATATTATGGTTGGCTCTCAGGAAGTAGAACTTGGAACTGGATGGAATTATGCAAAAGTACTGTCTCCTTTTGCATACCAATCTTTAGAAAAAAATGATTTTGCTAAACATATTGTCCAAATGTATTATAAAACATATAGCATGCTTACAAATGATTTTACCTTATCAGCAATCAATCTTAATCAAATAATAAATCTTGAAAAAAATCTCAATTCGGTAGCCCAACTTCTTTTAGAATGTTTAGCAAATCAAAAAAAACAATCCGTATCCCAAGCAATAAAAGCAAGCAGAAATAGATTAATTTGTACCCATTTTGATGAGCCAAGCTATATAGACT
>JBAVPH010000025.1:0-1911 GCA_049692855.1 Candidatus Babeliales bacterium
GAATACGAAGATAAAATGGCAACGAGTTAAGAGAAGGCTTTAAAAAACAATCAAAATAAGCTAATCTATCAAAAATATTTTTATTACGATAAAAAATATAAAGCCGATGTAGCTCAGCTGGTAGAGCAATTGATTCGTAATCAATAGGTCGTCGGTTCAAATCCGATCATCGGCTCCATTTTTATTTCAATGAGAAATATTTTTTTATAATTTCATTATGGTATGTTATTGTTTTGACATTTTCTCTTCTATAGGTAAAATAATTATATGGTATTAAACAGGTAAAAGGTTGAGTCCATTACAAGTATTTTATGCAATAAGGTTGGAAAAGGTTAATAAAATTTATGATAAAAAAAGAACAAATTCAAAAAAAGCAAGAAGAAAAAGTTGCGAAAGAGCAAAAAAAATCAAATCCTCCAGTTAGTCACAGCGTTGGTCGACGAAAAACAGCTGTTGCTCGTATCTGGTTGCGCCGTGGTAATGGTAAAATTGTTGTTAATAACAAAGATTACACTGAATATTTTGACACAGATGTCTCTATTCTTTCAGCAGCAACCCCATTTCGTGTTTGTCCAGCTGGAACTAATTATAATGTACAAGCTACTGTTCGTGGTGGCGGTAAAAAGGCACAAGCTGACGCAGTCAAACTTGGTATTGCTCGCGCATTAGTCAATCTTGATGCAACATTTCGTACCGCATTTCGAAAAGATAAGTTACTCACAGTCGATTCTCGACAAGTAGAAAGAAAAAAATATGGTCAACGTGGTGCTCGACGTAAGTTCCAATTTGTAAAGCGATAATATTTTTACTATTTATACTAATAAACAAGTTTTCCAGCAAAAATAGGACAAAAGGGATGTGCAGTGTTGTTGGCTATATAGGAAAAAAATTCAGCAGAGCATTTATTATGGAGGGGCTGGCACGTCTTGAATATCGAGGATATGATTCTGCTGGGTTTGCCTGTTTGGATTCACAAGACAATCGCATCATGTATGCGAAAGAGGCTGGTCGATTACAATATTTGATTGAACAGCTAAAGCAATCAGTGACTGATGGATTTGTTAGTGTTGGTCATACACGATGGTCAACACATGGTGCTGCGACACAAGAAAACGCTCACCCACATTTTGATTGTGAAAAAAAAATTGCCGTTGTTCATAATGGCATTATTGAAAATCATCATCAATTGAGGAAGCAGCTCGAAGAAGGCGAGCATGTATTTTATTCGCAAACAGATACCGAAGTAGTAGCACATCTTTTTGAGGCATTATTAATTTCTCATAAAACATTCAAAGCAGCGGTGGTTGACCTTGTTAATCATTTGGAAGGTGCCTATGCATTAATTATGTTGTTGCAGGATTATCCTGATCGCATGGTATTAATAAGAAAAAGATCGCCACTTTGTATTGGTATTGGTGATGATGAAATGTTTGTTGCCTCCGATCTTCTTGCGTTTGTTGATAAAACAAATAAAGTATTGTTCATTCCAGAAAACAGTTTTGCAATAATTTATAATGATTTAATTGAATTATATAATTTTGATGGACATCGATTACCAATTGTAGTTCAGGAGATTGCTGCTGATGTAAATTTTAATGAACAGCATGAATATGAGCATTTTATGCTCAAAGAAATCTATGAGCAAAAAAATAGCATTCATTCAACAATTAATTTTTTATCTTCCATTAGTGAACATATTTGGGATTACATTGGTGTTTCATCCCAATATGTGCAGCAATTAAATAAACTTAATCTTATTGGCTGTGGCACCTCTTGGCATGCAGCTCGTATTGCACAATTCTTTTTTGAACATATTGTAACATTACCAACGCATGTATTTTTAGCATCAGAATTTAGACACATGTCCTTTTTCCCGGAAAAAAATAGTTTATATGTAGCACTTTCTCAATC
>JBAVPH010000026.1:0-6856 GCA_049692855.1 Candidatus Babeliales bacterium
GGCACTTAAAGCAATACCTGCCATGTTCCAAAAAGATCGTGACGTACTCATTATTTGTGCTGGTATTGCAACAAGCAATGATGCTAAAATTAATTTTTTTATTGATTTATTAAACAACATTATAAAACCTCCATTATAAATTTATTTATTCTATTTCTGCTTTTTCCCAAAGAGAAATAAGCTCTTTTAATTCTTCTTCAGAAAAAATAACCTCTTGTCCAAAGCGCATTGTATAATGTTTATATTGTTTCAATTCATTGATATATTGATACATTGCTGAACCAGCTGCAAACTCATTTTCAAGGGAAACTATTCGCTGAATGCCCCATGATCTTATTTCTTTTTTATATTGTTCTTGTTGCTCTCTAGCAATACCAGATGAGGTAATTAATTGATCGAATTTTTGAATTACTTTTTTTGGTATTCGTTCTTTTCGTTGATGATTTTCACTATCAGCAGAGCCGACTAATCCCTCCAATTTTGAACGTACTAAACCAACACCGTGCCACGCAATTTCTTTAACATTGTACATACAATCATCTTCAGGCTTTAAGATAAATTTATTATGTTCAGGATCATATGGTATAAAAAGAATATGTGTCATTTTATTCGGTAAAAAATTACGAGAAGCACCATTTTCACCAAACCGAATATCTATTCCATATTGAAAAATTTCTTTTTCTTTTGAAAGAGCTGAAAGATGACTTGAAATACGTTGATAGGCATGAGGATGATTACAATTTCCACCAAGTAATCCCAGCTGTCTATGATCTTTATTAACAAAAATTATATAGTGCAGAAAAAAGTCTTGTAGTTTTTTATTTTGCATATGAAATGCTCCTTGCGTAAAAGCATCTCCAGTACGTAACGCACAATCATACAAAGCCCACACAACGGAAATAATAGAACGTAAATAGTCTTGCCTAATTTCTTCTTTTTCTTGTGCCTTAGCAGCAGATTGAAATTCTGTACATTCTTCATCCGACATACGTGCTACACGATTATAACCGGACACTGCATCAATATTATTATTTAAAATATGGGCAAGATTTGCATAGCCATGCTCAATAAACTCAAATGCACGTATTTCATCTGCAGTTTCTGCATCAATTTCATGCGACATTCTTTTTGCCAACTTTTCTCTTTCATCTGGTGTATAACTATTTACTTGTGCAATAATTTTTTCTAACGACGCATTAGGATAATACAGAGCTTGTATATAACTGCGTGTTAAGGGGCTGGTTACAATTTTTGTTTCATTACGAGAAAGCTCACAAAAACTTTCTGCTAAGCTTGATGCTCCAGTATTTCTTGCTGCCGCTTTTTTTTCTCGAATTATTTTTCTTCTTTTTCGTTGTTCTTGTATACGATCTTGAAGAGCATTTTTTTCAGCTATCATTTTTTCAAATTCTTCTTTTTTTATTTTTTTTGCCTTTTCAGCAGCAACTGCTTCTTCTAATTGTCTACCCCTTAAAGCTTCTTTTCTTTCTATCTCTCTAGCCTTTTCTTTTTCAATTTGAGCTCTTTCTACAATTCTTCTTTCTTCTCTATATCTTGCTTCATTTTTTCTTTCTTCATCTATTCTTTTAGCAGCCACTCTTTCTCGAGCTATTTTTATTTCTTCTTTTTTACGATTAAAATAAATCTTACTTAAGCAGATTGCAACACAACTTCCAACTGCAACTGTTATCATCGTCTTATTCTGTTCAAACATTTCTTTCATATTCAAAAAGAAATTACTTGCACTTCTTTTCAAACTTGAAAAAGAAAGCCATGACATACTCATTGTTTGTGCTGGTATCGCAACAATTAATGATACTAATATTAATTTTTTGATTGATTTATTAAATAACATTATAAAAACCTCCATTTATCAACTTATTTGCTATTATCTTTTCTGTTACTTTTTTAATTTTTTTATTACAATTGTCCATTTCTTTCCATAACAGCCAATCGCTTCTCCTCTAATTCCCTGATTTCTTCTTTTGTTTTCTGAATTTTTCTTATTCGCCAATAGAGGCCTTGCCCTTGCCTACGAGTAAACCCAGGCATATTAAACCCAAAATAAGGAACGATAGAAAGACAAACTGGGCACTTATCCTTCGTAGCATCTAATGTTTTATCTAAGCAACTTTGATGAATTTTGTCAGGATGAATTTTATCACATCTTACCTCTTCAAGCCTATTATCGTCTGTACTCTCTTCAAAACAGATGCAACAACGATCTGCTATTGTTCTGTTATTTTCTTCAATTTTTTTAGATTTTTTAATTTTTATTTGTGATTCTTGCCAATTACGATAAATTTTTCCCAGATAGACTGCAAGAGAACCTCCAACTGCAATTGTTATTATTTTATTATTTTGAATTGTTTTCTTTATTGTTGCGACAAGTTGACCGGTAGTCCTTTTAATGCTTGAAAAAGATGGCCATGATATAGGCATCGTCTCTGCTGATACACCGGCAAGCAGTGATATTAAAATTAACTTTTTTATTGATTTACTAAATAACATTTTTGTAACCTCCATTTTATCCTCCACAATTTCTTATTTTTCTTAATTCTCGTTCACGTCATTCTCGTTCAATTATCATTCTTTCTATTTCTGTAATGCGCTTACTTATTTCTTCAGCCTCTTTTTCCTTTTTTGACTCAATTTGTGACTAATTTATTGGCTACAGCTACTTAATGCATCACTCCTCCAAAAGTACTTCATTCCTTTTACAGACATGCTTCTTAATTTTCCAAGAATTAACAACGTATACGACAAACTGGACATTTACCTGTTATTTGAAAAGATCGATTTAAACAACTTGCATGAATACTATAAGGGTGAATTCCACCCGATGGGCACCTTACAAATTTTTCAAGTTTTTCACTACATTCAATCTTATTAAGATAACATATACAGCATTTTTCAGCTATTGCATCATTTTGTTCTTCTTTTTTAGCTTCTTCTATTGCATCTAACAAACTAATAAATAGCTCACTATAATCTCCTGAATCATTAGTTAATTCACTGAATCTATGAATATCATTTTTTATTTGTTCTAATTGGCTAAGACTTTTTCCTCGTAAAACAATTACATCGAGCTTTTTCTTTAAATGCGTAATCTCTTCTTCTAGCGTTTTTTTTATGTCTTCTTCTCTTAATTTTGGATGCCAATTTTCCTCTGCAATTTTTACATCTTGTTCCTGTTCTTCCTGTTCTATACTATATTGTTCTGCTAGTACCGCATCTAATTTTGCATCTTCTTTTGCTATTCTTTCTGCTTCTTTTCGCTGATGATAAATTTTACTTGCATAGACTGCGACACAACTACCCAAAGCAATTGCTGCTACATTTTCTTTCTTTTTAAAGCCAAGCGCAGCTGCACACGTTGCAACACAACCCCCAACGGCGACAGCTACCGTTATTGAATATTTCTTCAATGATTGTTTTGCATTCAAAATAAATTGACCAACATTGTTTTTTATATTTGAAAAAGAAGGCCATGACAAAGCCATTGTTTGTGCTGGTATTACAATAAGCAATGACACTAAGATTAATTTTTTTATTGATTTATTAAGTAACATTATAACCTCCATTTATAAACTTCTTTACTTCTCTTTTTCGCTTATTATTAATTTTCTTACCTACGAGTCATCTCTGCTAAAATCTTTCTATTTTCTTCCAAAAGGGCGCTATTTATTTCTAGAACTTCACCTAAATTTTCCTCTGCTTCTTTTAAACTATATTCAATAGAATATTGAGCATACGAGCGACAAAGAGGACATTTTTTGCCGGTTGCTTTTAGAGCTTTATCCATACAAGTTTGGTGAACTTTATCTCGATGAATTCCATTATCACAGCTTGCTGCTTGAAGTTCATCACCAACTCCATTTTCTTTTTCCTTGCAAATATAACAACAATTTTCAATTTTTTTATTATCTTTTTCAATTTTTTTAGCTTTTTTAACTTTTCTTTGTGATTCTTTCCAATTAGCATGAACCTTAGATAAATAAGCCGAAATACAGCCACCTAATGCAACTGCTGCAGTAATTTTTCTATTTTTAAAATAACATGCAGTTAAGCCTGTTAAAATACAGCTTCCTATAGCAATTTTCATTGCTGAGCTATATCTTTTTACTATTTTTTTTGTACCTGTCAATGAAGGCCATGATATAGACATCGTCTGTGCTGATACACCGGCAAGCAATGATACTAATATTAATTTTTTTATTAATTTGCTAAATAACATATTTTAACCCCCATTTTAGTAATCTATTTTGCTACTATTTTCTTTTAATATATCAGTTGTTAAAATAATGTCAAATAGAAAATATATCATTTCTTAAGAAAAAAGAAAAAAAACCAGCTGTTAATCTAATAATGATAAAAATTACTCAAATTTAGCTTATAACAAAATTAATGAGCCGATCTGGTATAAATATTACTTTTATAGGTTTATTGCCGGTAAGCCACTTTAATGCTACTTCTTCAGCCAATGGCTCTACCTCCTGTTGCACAGTCCCACGAAGTACTTTGATGATCCCCCGTGTTTTACCGCCCACTTGGACAACAATTGTTACCGTTTCTTGTTCTGTTAATACCGGATCATAGGATGGCCATTTGCACATAGCAAGTGTTTTGCCAAGCAATGTTTCAAGTAATTCACTCGCCATATGGGGTGCCATAACAGAAAGTGTTACCAGCACTTTTTCAAGTGATTCCTTGCTTAATTGCATATCTTGCGTATTTGCGTCATTTAACCACTCCATCATGGTAGCAAGAGCAGTATTTGGCTTGAAATAATCAAGCCGATTTTGAAATTCTTTCAAAAACAGGTTTAATCGCCTGCCTACTACCTCTTCTTCTTGCTCACCTTTTGGCAGTATAGTTGTTGATTTTGTTAAATAATGCCATAGTTTTTGAACAAACCGCTTAACTCCCTCTAACCCACTATCTTGCCAAACACAGTCAAGGTCAGGAGGCCCGATAAAAAGGATGTACATTCGTAATACATCTGAACCATATTTTTGCACCATATCATCAGGATTTACAACATTCTCCTTTGATTTAGACATTTTTTCAACCAAGCCAGTTCTTTCTGAGTACCTCAAAATCATACCTTGATTAAAAAGATGCAAAAATGGCTCATCAAACGGCAAATGACCTAAATCATATAATACTTTCACATAAAATCGCGCATAAAGGAGATGCAAAATTGCATGTTCAATACCACCAACATATAAATCAACCGGTAGCCAGTAATTCATGTCTTTCATATCCCATGGCTTGTCGGTCAATGTTGGATTTGGGTACCGAAGAAAATACCAGCACGAGCCGGCCCATTGCGGCATTGTATTTGTTTCACGCTTTGCTGGCCCTCCACACACTGGACATGTTGTATTTACCCATTCCTTAATCGCAGCAAGTGGTGATTCACCGGTTCCTGTCGGTTCATATTTTTCTACTTCTGGTAATTCCACTGGTAATTGGTCTTCTGGCACCGGAACGATACCACATTTTTCACAATGAATAAGCGGAATTGGCTCTCCCCAATAGCGCTGCCGAGAAAAAACCCAATCACGCAATTTATAATTAACTTGTCGCTTTGCAACTCCTTTGTTTTCTAAAAACTCCCCAATTACTTCTTTTCCTTCCGTAATAGATAAACCATTAAATGGTCCACTGTTAACAAGAATACCATCCCCTTCCCACGCAATTTTCATATTTCCCTGTGCATCAGTTTCGGTACCTAGCGCATCAATTACTTGTTTCCGCAACAATTTAAATTTTTTCGCAAAATCAAAATCACGTTGATCATGGCCCGGCACCCCCATAACAATACCTGTACCATAATCCAGTAAAACATAACTGGCTAAATAAATAGGTATTTGTTCATTATTGGCAGGATTACGTGCATAAGCACCAGAAAAAACACCTGTTTTTTCTTTGTCAATTTTGCGCTCAAATGGTGACAAAAATTTTGTGTAATCACGATAAGAATCTATTTCTTCCCGCAAAAAAGATGGAACAATTTTGTCAACTAATGGATGATCTGGCGCCATGACCATAAATGTTGCACCAAAAATGGTATCCGGTCGTGTTGTATATACAGGTAATTCAAGCTTATTACCTTCAACATCCGCTGAACCAAATACAACATACAATCCTTCGCTTTTACCAATCCAATTACGTTGCATTGTTTTGACTTTTTCTGGCCAATCAAGTTTATCAAGGCCATCTAATAGTTTTTGTGCATAGGCGGTAATACGCAAAAGCCATTGACGAATCTCTTTCTGTTCAACGGCAGTACCACAGCGCTCACAATTGCCATTCACTACTTCTTCATTAGCAAGGCCGGTCAAACATGAAGGGCACCAATTAATCGCAATAAAGGCCTCATACGCAAGCCCCGCATTAAACATTTGAATAAAAATCCATTGCGTCCATTTATAATAATGTGGATCAGTCGTATTGAGCTCTTTTCGCCAATCATAAATTGCTGCAATCTGCTTTAACTGTCTTTTAAAATTTTCAATATTTTTTGCCGTATTTATTTTTGGATGAATCCCCTTCCTGATCGCATCATTTTCTGCTGGCAATCCAAATGCATCCCATCCCATTGGATGCAAAACATTATACCCCTGCAACCATTTAATACGCGCATACACATCAGATAAAACATAACCACGCCAATGACCAACATGCAGACCAGCACCAGACGGATAAGGAAACATGTCTAAACAATAAAATTTCTTACCCTCTCCAGTCGGGTTTGATAGCGCTACTGGATTCTCTTCCCATTCTTTTTGCCATTTATCTTCGATACTTTTAAAGTCGTAGTGCATGCATGCCTTTCATTGAACAAGAC
>JBAVPH010000027.1:0-2970 GCA_049692855.1 Candidatus Babeliales bacterium
TTAAAATTTGTTGGAATAAAACTTATGAATCCAGCCTTGCTTTTCTTCAAATTGCCTGTTCTTTAAGACTTTTTAATATGAGTGGAATTTTCGTATAAGCTCTAAATTTAAATAACAAAATTTAGCACATATTTTCTAACAACATATAAGCTGCTGCGCCATGCATACTTATATTATAATTAGCAATAACGTAAATTGGCACTTGTTGTAATAGTTCTTGTTGTTTCCCACAATTAATAAATTCTTTCATAAAAGATGAGTCTAAAAAAAGTGGTAAATTTTTTGCTGCTATGCCACCAGCTATATACACACCACTTAATGCCAGAGCATCAAGAGTAAAATCCTTTGCGCAACGAGCATAAAATAGTGTATACCATTTAAATGTTTTGTGACAATTTTCATCTTCATCACGATTTTTAAAAATTTCATCAGGATGCGGACCATTACTATGACATGGCATATTATTTTGATAACAAAAAAACCGATAAATGTGTTGGATACCATACCCTGACAGCACATCTTCCCAGGAAATATTACATCTTCTTTTTTCCGTCTTTTTAATAAAGAGCACTAAATCGAGTTCATCTTGTGTCTGCGGTGCAAAATCAGCATGCCCTCCTTCTGAGGCACTTGGGATATATCTACCAAGCTCTTTATGCCAAATTAAGATACATTTACCAAGACCGGTACCAGCTCCTAAAATTGCTTTATTTGCATGAGTACGCGGTTTACCATTGTTAATTTTTACTAACTCTTGTTGCTTAATTCGATTTAACCCATAGCCAATAATTTCAAAATCATTTACAACAAAAACACAGCTCAATCCTGTTTTTTTTAAAATATCTTTTGCATCAATAATAATAGATAAATTCGTTGGCTTTACCCAATCCCTTCTTTCGGAAACAACGCCTGCTGCTGCAAAACCAGCTTTTTCTATGCTAATGCCATAAGTAGTTTGCAAATAAGCAAGTACTTCTTCTACAACGTCAGTAAAATTTTTAATTTGCTGACTTTTAAAATGGAGTGATAATACTAATACAAGCTCATCATTTGTTGATCTGAAAATACCAAAATTACTATTAGTCCCCCCAATATCAGCAGCAAGAATCCCCGTAAAATTACGGGGAACTGGTTTAATGTATATTCTTTCGGTAAATGAAAGCATTATTCACCAAACAATTCCTTCCAAGAATTTGTATGCCGCAACCATGGACAACAAATAGAAGCCGCATAAGCAAGAATTAACAATAAAAGAGAATTGCTGGAAAGATCAACATCTGTTTTTATACTTAAAAGTAGATAATAAATAAAATTATACCAAAGAACTGCTTCCACAGCAGCCAATACCCAATCCTTTATCTTCATATTTCTACTCCTTTTTAAAAAGTACTTTTTATTATTAATCAACAAAAAATAACATAATTCGTTCATATGCAACTAATTATTAAAAAACCGCTATTAAATTCGCAAGCATTTTTCTTTTTTTTGCAGTTACAATTCATTGCCGCACATCTTTAGACCATTTGACTAAGCTATGTAACTCATGTTAACTAATAATTAATAATTACTATTAATTTATTATAACTTAAAGAGGAAATTGCTATGAAGCGTATAAAATACTTATCAGGACTGGTTATCACCCTCTTATTTTCTCCTGTAGCATGTATTCAATCTAACAAAAAACTTTCTGGCGGTATTGTTTATCTTGAAAACATTACTAATAGAAAAGATCAACAAGCGCTACAACAAGTAATAGAAAAGGGTAATGCTGTCGTTGATTTTTATGCAGACTGGTGTAGACCATGTAACCAACTCAGCACTATTATGAATCAAGTTGCACGAGAATTTCCGAATATTACTTTTATTAAAGTCAACATTGAAAATTTCCCTATGATCCGATCTCATTACAATGTTAAAGGAATTCCGGCGCTCTTTTATTTTAAAAATGGCAAATTAATTAATCGGTCAGTTGGTCTAATGAGTAAAAATAAGTTTGCAGATAAGCTCAAATTTCTTTATTCATGAGACAGGGTTTGGCGTAAAAAAAATATTACTTTTATATTGTGCATGATGAATACGCTGAAACAAAAAGATTAAATCATTAATATTGCTTCCTTTTATGTATAATTTTCGCAAATAAATATTTTTAATTTTTGAAACAGGCGGTTGCGCTGGCCCTAAAATAGTTACTGTTAAATTTTCTTTTTTACGGAGTATTTGTAAAAACTGCATAAGATGTCGTGCTTCACGTTCAATAACTATTTCATCATTACACTTTAATTCAATTTCTACTAAGCGTTTATAGGGTGGATAACCAAGAAATTGCCGAGATTGCATTTCTTGTTGATAAAATTTGAGATAATCAGATTCATTTAAATAAGAAAATGCCGCGTAATCTGCCATTGCTTGCACAATGACTAAACTATTTTCATGATTACGGCCAGCACGCCCCGCAACCTGAATTAATTGTTGAATTGCTGTTTCTGTTGCATTAAATATTGGAAAATTAAAATGCAGATCCGCCCATAAAACGCCAACTAATGTAACCTGTGGGAAATGCAGACCTTTGGTGATAGTTTGTGTTCCAACCAAAATATCAATACTTCCGGCAGAAAAATCTTGCATTACCTGTTGCCAATGTTTTTTTTTAAGTGTTGTATCTAAATCCGCCCGCGCAATAGTCGCCTGCGGAAATAAACTTTCCAAAATGGCAACTACTTTTTGTGTACCTATTCCTTTTTTTAATAATTGCTTATTATCTGCTTTGCAACCGGGGCAAATAGTTGGCAATGTTTGCGCAAATTCACAATAGTGGCATAACAGCCTATTATTTTCATGTAAGGTCAAACTAACAGAACAATGGTTACATAAAAAAATAAAACTACATGCTTTGCATTGCACAAAAAAACTAATACCTCGACGATTGAGAAAAATAATTGTTTGTTCTTTTTTTATCAACCGTTGCGTAAT
>JBAVPH010000028.1:0-2064 GCA_049692855.1 Candidatus Babeliales bacterium
GAATGATACAGGCTTAGATACATTGTATTTTTTTTTAGAAGATTGCCGATGCTTTGGTGTAAATAAATTTAGAGAACTTATAAATGATCCTGGCCAAATAAGGGGTGGGGGAAATGTAATGCAATGGGAAAAAGAAGAAGATAAAATTATTATTATTCTTGACTTTCTAGAATATGATGAAAAATATGAAAATGCTTTCGAAGCAACATTAGAAGAATTAAATTGTATTATAGATCAATGGGAAGAGCTTCTTAAAAAAATGCCTGAAGAAATTGTTTTAATTCGAGACAATACAATCACAAATGACTCCCCAGTTACTTTAAAAGAAAACAAATTAATTTTAGAATAGCTCTATGAGCTATTTCTATTAGTTGTCTTTTTTTTAAAACTATGGAAAAATTTTTTTAGAGTATTTAACTAATTATTATCTTGGAGTAAAAAAATGTACGAAGAACTTGAAGGAGATGGTTATTATTACAGTGCAGACGTGACTGCTTATAACATACCAAAATATAAAACTTTTTTTCCTTCTAACATGCCTCCTGAGGTAGTTATAGAAACTATAATGGAAGCATATAAAAATTTTAAAGGAACTCCTGTATTGCAAAAGAATGGTTACTTTAAAATTGATAGTTTTACTAATGAAGGCGTAAAAATAAGAATTATTTTGAAAGAAAATAAATCAGATGCGAGAATTGTAACAGCATTTCCTGTATTTGGATAATAATCTAGCTAATTTAGAAATAATTAATTAAGAGCAAATCTATGTTAAATGAAGAAACAAAATATTTAAAATTACAAAAACTAAAAAACGGCTATGAATATAAAGAATCAAATGATGCTGCATTGGAAACATTAAATTATTTTTTAGATGATTGCCATGCAGCAACAAATTCTTTTAAAAAGTGGATGTATGATCCTGCTATAGAAATATTCGGTGGGAATGTCACTACTGTTGAAAAAGAAGGTGAAAAAATTATTATTACTCTTGAATTTGTTGAAAATGAAAAAAAATATGACTATTCTTTTGAAACAACAAGAGAAAAGTTAATTGATATTATGGATCGTTGGAATGAATTGTATAAAAAGATGCCAGAAAAAATTATCATAACTCGTTATAATGATGCAATTATTTTAGAAGGAAAAAACTAAACTACAAACTCTGTTTTTCTATAACTATGTGAGTCAGCGATAATTTTTTCTAGCCAATCGAAAAATAAATAGTTTATTTTCTTAACGCTTCTTTTAATTCTTGTAATATTCATCTTTTAATAAATCATCATTTTCTTCTATTGAAGCTATTTCTAATGTTGGTGGTCTAAAAATTAATACCGAAATATCACCATTGCTGCCTTTTTCACGTGCCCTGATTTCTAATGCTTTTGCGACTAAATTAAGTTGCTTATTGCCACCTCTTTTTTCCTTATTTTCATTAAGATTTATGTTTTTTGCTAAATATTTTTCGTTAAACTCATCAAGTTTCTCCTGTACAAAGGCTGCAACTTCTTCATGTTCCATAACGTCCCATACACCATCGCATGCAAAAATAAGAATATCACCTTTTTGAATATTTCCTTTGGTTGTATTAACTTCTCGACCATCCTTAAAGCCTCTATAACCAATTGTGCGTGATACTGCTAATCCATTGTTTACCACTCGACCCCAAAGAGCATGTACTCCTCCATTTTTTATATATTTATACTTTGATTTTATATTAGACTCTTGGTCCTTAGTAGTCAGTATTATTATTCCTAATAAGTCATCATTCTCGCCGAGGTTTATTATTTTATTAACTTGAGCATTAATTACCAATAGCATAACATCAGATAAGTCCTCATCGCATCCTGTTTCATCTATTATATCACACATTGTTTTTAATATATCATGCGAAAAACTGGTATACTCGTTAATATCCGATGGAATTTGTAATCTTTGAAATTGGCGAGGATTTTTAGAATTAATCAAAAAAAATTTATTTTTCTTTTCTCTTCTTTTTTTATTTAATATTTCTAAAAAATCTTCATTAAGACGATCTCTGAAAAATTTAGCCACACGAGTATTTTG
>JBAVPH010000029.1:0-1597 GCA_049692855.1 Candidatus Babeliales bacterium
GTACCAGCCATAGTATTGTCAGCTGAATTTGTTGAAGAGTTTGGAATGTTGGTACCGGTATGAATAGTCGCGTTGCTTTCTGTAGCAGAAAGTGGAATTGGCATTCCGCTTGCTATAGTAGGGTTTACATCATCACCACCAGCAAAACCAACGGCATATGCATCACCTTTTAATGCCCAAGTGTTAGCTGGGAAAGAAGTACTTCCGCATGAGCTATCACAGTCGTCACGGAATTCTATTTTTTCACAGCTTCGTGCCCAGAAATTGTAACCAATATCCCAACTAAAGCCACGTACTGTAAGGTCAAACATTGCAACTAAATCAGCTTGTACAGCGGCGCTGACCTTTATGTCGCGTGTACTAAAGTTGGCAACAGGCGCATACTCTTTTTGGAATTGTTGACTAGGTGTACTAATTCCTTCATTTCCTTGGCCAACAGTGTCCCGACCTTGTAAATTCTGTACGGGGGTACCCATTTTTTCTGCTAACATGTAACGGCTTAGTGGTTTACCATTTAAGTCAAAAGTACGACGTTGTTTTGAATTAAATAAGTGAGTAATGTCTGCATCAATTATAAAATCCCAATGCTTGTCTTCATCTTCACTGCGCCACATTGTCCATAAACCGTGGACGTTTCCACCAAGTTCCCAGCTTTTACCATTTCCGCATTGTGGTTCAAAAAGGAAGGAAGCATCTGGGCGACGGCCAGTTGGTGCAGCAAATTCAACACCAAAGCCAAAAAGGTAGTCTTCTTCGAGCAATGCATTCCAACCTAATTCAAAACGTAAATCTCCAAAACAGGTATTTGTTTGTTGCCCGCCACAAATTTTAGCAAATTGCAAACCATTAGTTGTTACGCCATCAACATTTGGTGTGCCGCCACTGAAAAATGATGTTGCGTTTTGAAGCAAGTTTGCTACAGGAACAGCATTTTCGTGTGACTCACCATCTGTAAGTGTTTCATTGAAGAAACCTTCTTGATAACCTACTTCACCGACAGTTACATTGCTTTCACAGAAATTTAAATTGTAGCGTGCATTAACTACAGGACCGTACAATCTGAAGTAAAGACCTTTTGCCCATTCATCAAGTCCAACATACAAGTGGAAGTCAAGAATAATGTTTTGAATGAGTGGTTTGAATTGCAAAGTACTTTGAAAATCACGTGGAAGGTAGAAGTTTTCTGCCATCCAGTCATTGGTGTTTGCGGCTCTATTTGCTACTTGCGAACCAGAAACACGAATTATTCTACCATCATCGCAACTAGTATCGCAGCTACTGCTTGAGCAACTAGTACTTGATGTGCTGCTAGATGTACTACCACTTTGTAAATCACAACCAAAAAGACATTCTGCCAAGTCTTTTGATCTGAATGAACGTTCATAAGCAGGAATAACTTCTAAGGTACCGTAGTAAGACTCCATGTCAGGTTGCCAAACTGCATAGCTTGTAGTCCCAACTAATTTTCTTACGCTATCTCTACCAGCGGAACGAAAACTAAGGTATGGCAAAACATTATTACTCGTGCCACAACAACTGTTTGTATTGCAACTACTGCAATTAGAGGCAAGTAAATCAGCTGTACTGACTAATACAG
>JBAVPH010000030.1:0-2415 GCA_049692855.1 Candidatus Babeliales bacterium
TTTTTTCCAATAAAAATAACAACATCTGTCGTGGGATATTTTGATTGCGCTTTGCTTAATCTGATAGAAATGGAACAAAATCGTGTTGGACTTTCAAATTGAATTAAAGACTCAGCCCCATGAAATAAAATAAGTTGTTTCCACCCAAGTCGTTCCATTTCGTGTACATAAAAATCAATAATCATAGAACTTGAAAGTGGACTACGATAACCAAAAATAGTTTCATCTTGCTTTGTTGAGTCACTTTCCTCCATGAACAACCGTTCATCATAGAGAGGTATTGGAATGTCAATAAATTTTGCTTCTTGCTGATCTATAGAAAAAATAGGTTTCTGTATAATTTTTTTTTTACAATTACCTAACAAAAAACTGCATAAAACTATAATGCCTAATTTAAATTGCTTCAGTTGGAGCATTTTCTTGTTGCTTAACTATCTTATTTTGCTTTAGCGGCTTTATTTTTTGTCACTACCTTTTCTTTCAATTGGGCGGCTTTACCGACTCGATCACGCACATAAAATAATTTAGCTCGACGAACAGCACCGTGACTAATTACCTTAATACTCTCAATTAATGGAGAATAATAAGGGTAAATTCTTTCTACTGCAATGCCATGCGCCCCAATTTTACGAACAATAAATGTTGTTGAAGCACCATTTTTATGCATAGCAATAACATTACCTTGAAACACCTGTAATCGCTCCTTATTTCCTTCTTTAATTCGTTGAGAAACTGCAATAGCATCGCCAACACGAAAAGCTGGAAAATCACGATTTTCCATACCAATAGCATTAATTGTTTCTTTTGTATACTGTTTAGCCTTCATTTGTTTCCTTATTACCATTCTAGAATACATATTATACTACTATACTTCAAAAAAACTGGTTACTCAACGGGATTTTTCAATTATCTAAGATTAACACCAAACCATCGGTCAAAGACAACTGCTATGAGAGAACTCATTGATAAATTTCCCCCTCCTGCCAAAGAACTTGGCGGCGGCAATAAAAAATCATAATCTTTATTGATCTGGTCCGATGATACAGCATCAATATTGAATATAAACAAAACAGGTCTCTGCGATTCCCAAACCAAAGATTGATCATAAAAAGAGATAGTCTTGCCATTATTGCTTTCGCTTAAATTAGTAATTCCGACCAATAAAGGCTTTTTTCCTTCTTTTTCAATTATCATATTAATTGCCGAATTTATCGATTTACAAGACTTTATCAAAGATATTGCTGCATTTTTTCTAATAGAATTTTCAATATTATTGAAAAAATAATCTTTAAGTAAATTTTTTTTTTCAGGCTTCAAATTCAAAAACAATGCTGTAAGCCCATATAAAGATGAAGAACAAGCAATATCGCATATAGTTAATAGTTTTAATAAAGTTAATTCATTATCTTTTTCCATACTTTCAAACATATCATTAAAATAAAAGGCAAGATAATGAGAAGGAATAAATTTTTTAACAAGATTTTTTTGTTTATCAGTTAATACATGTTGCGTTCGCAACCAATTAAAATGCTGTAAAACTGTATCCTGCGCTGCCTGTTCCATACGCCATTCATTAATCGCTGCGTGATTTCCTGATCGAACAATAGCAGGAACTAAATAGCCTTTCCAATCAATAGGACGTGTATATGCAGGAAAATCTACAAATGGTCCCGAAAATGATTCTTTTTCAACTGATTCTTCTTTCCCAACTACCCCAGGGAAAAGGCGTAAAATCCCTTCCAAGAATACCATTGCTGGCAAATCTCCCCCCATTAATACAAAATCACCTACTGACAAAATTAAATCTGCATAATAATTTTCTACTCGTGTATCCATTCCCTCATATCTTGCTGGAACTAATAATATGTGAGGTTTTTTTTGCATTTCGTTTGCTAAATTTACCAGCAATTGTTGATCTAATTTTTTCCCTTGAGGAGAAAAAAATATAGTAAATGCCGAACCATACTGGCGTTCTTTATCTTCAATAGCAGCTTCAACAACTGCTGGCCGAATAAGCATACCTGGACCAGGACCAAAAGTTGGTGCATCAATTCTTGTTTTTGGGTCTACATAAGAAAAAAAACTGCTCACGTTGATGTCTACAATATTTTTTTTTTGAGCACCGTGAATGAGACTTGTTTGTAAAAATGGTTTATATAGTTGTTCAAAAACAGTAAGAACTGAAATATGAATTGACACAGCAATTACTCAACAACTTCAATAACAATTTTCTTTTCTTCAGGAATAATAACATTCACTAATGACTGGAGTGCTTTAATTGTTTGTCCCTCTCTGCCTATTAGGCGACCACGATCTTTTTTATCAATATTAATTGCTAAAACATTAACATCGCCTCGCTTTACTGTTGTAACATAAACAAGATCTGGATTTGATACTATTTGCTTTACTATATAT
>JBAVPH010000031.1:0-2119 GCA_049692855.1 Candidatus Babeliales bacterium
CAATAGAACAATCTTCTCCACGGCAACTGCTTTCTTCTGATCAACGAGAACAACTTGAAAAACAAATTAAGCAATGGACAGAAGATTATCTTTCTCAACTAGAACCGCAACAATTACAACTTATGGCAAATATAACCTATCTCTTATTTGCCAACACTTTATGCGAACAAATTATTCGTATTTATTCACCAGCGCTTGTGCTTTCTACACAAAAAATTCAAGAAAAATTGGGATTAGGCCAAGACCCAATGCAAGAAATGGCATTATTAAAAGTATTAACGGAAAAATTACAACCATTAAGCAATAAACGAGGCACTTTTAATCAAGCGCTCCAAGAAACAAATAATTACCTCAATAATAATAAACAAACACAATTAGTTCAGGAAATTTCCCCTGCGTTGCAAGCATTACAAGTGAATAGTCAGCAATTATTACAAATATATGCTAATAATGTACAATCAGAAATCAATAATTATATGACGACAGCAGCTGAATCGTTAACGAATGTTGTAAAAACATTAAACACAGCGATTAATTTATTTCAGCAGCCAGAAGAACTCAGTACTATGTTGCCAGATACATTACCAAGTAATCAAGAGTTGGCAAAACTTGAAGTAGTAAATAAAGTAGCACAAGGATTAACTGCATGTGGCTGGGATAATCTTGTCATAGCACAAAATACAGGACAATACCTCACCCAGTTATTGCGTATTTCACAACTTTTTTATGGGTCCTACTATTATGAAGTGTATAATTACATAAAAACAAAAGATGGGAATATGACCTATCAAACACAAATGTTTGATGAAAAAGGACTCATACCAACTGAATACCGCACAACCCCCCTTCCTTCACCACAGGAAGTTGTAGAAGAACTTTCTTCATAATAAAATTACTCAAGATTTATTAACTAAAAAGGCCTGTTCTAGTGAACAGGCCTTTTTAGTTACAGTAAGTAAAATTTTTCTTTATTTTTTACGCAAATAATCCCTTATTATTGCAGATTATAAGCCCAATATGCTACGTTAAAGTAATAAAGCAAAAAAATAGTTAAAAATTGAATCAAAAAAGGGAAAAATATGGAAAGAGAAAAATGCGTCATGGTATGCAAAGATTGCTGTAAATCATGCAAAGACATATGTGTGACAGAATGCATCAAATCTGATAAAGATGACGAATCTGAAGAAATATGTGTTGGTTGCTGTGAAAATTGCAAAGGGAAATGTCTAAAAAACTGTGAAGAACAGTGCAAGACATGCTAACCAATATTATTATTTTGTACAAATAATCATTCATGTTAAGGTAAAAAATATATAATAATGTTATAAAAAAAAAGGAGACAAAATGGATCATTGCGAAACCTGTAAACAACATCATAACAATTGCTCAACCTGCAAAAACGGTCATGATAAATGTTCAGACTGTAAATCTCATCATTCAAATTGCGATTACTGCAAAAAAAATGGTCATCATGAAGATTGCAAGTGCTGTAAATAGCAAAACATAGCATAAAAATATTAAATGCCCTGAAAAATCAGGGCATTTTTATTGATAATCATCTTAATTTTAAACAAAAAATATTCTTACTTCTTGCATAATAAAAACATAAATCGGTATGATAAAATATATATAAAAAAAGGATATTATAATGAAAATTAATCCAAATAAATTTGGGATTGCTGGTTCACTGACTATGGCAGGCTGGTATGTGGTTTATGCCTTTTTTGCAAAACTATGGCCGGTACAAACAATTAACTTCTTGATGGCAACCCGCATGATGAAGCCACTACCCCTTGCTCGCTATCTCATGACTACACCCTACTCATTCTTTTTTGGGCTCGTAAGCAATCTTATTTTTGGCTACCTGCTTTTAGCGATAATTGCTACAATTTATAATGCATTGCAACCAAAAGAAAAATAAAGTGCAAAGCGATGTCTTTTTTATTCGAAAACGATCTGGTCAAAAAGAAGAATTTAGTACAAAAAAATTACAACGCTCCCTTCAAAAAGTTGGCGCCGACCAAAAAACTATCAGTCAAATTATTGAAAAAATAAAAAAAGAAAAACCTCTCAATACAAATGCTATTCATGAATTTATTATCGAGTCGCTTGGAAAAAA
>JBAVPH010000032.1:0-5976 GCA_049692855.1 Candidatus Babeliales bacterium
AAGAAATGGCATACAATAAATTATTTTTATTTTTTATTATCATCATACAATTATGCTTCTGGCTATCCCCTTCCAACATATCACAAGAAGCAAAACAATATTTTGCACAGGCAGAAGCATATAAAAAAGAAGAAAATATTACGCAAGCAATTGCACATTACCAAAAAGCAATTGATCTTGATCATCAATGCATAGAGGCATACCAAGCTATCAGTGATATTCTTAAAAAAAAGGAACAATTTGTGGAAGCTTCTCAATATCTTGAGCAAGCATTACACTATAGCCCGACAAATATTGCCCTTCGTTTTCACTTAGGTTGCCTATATTTGAATGTTGGTAATATTGATAGCGCAATACAGGCATTCGATTATGTGTATCATCAAGCGCCACAGATGGTTTCTGCGCTCTATAATAAGGGCTATGCATTAAAAACAGCTGGAAGAATAGATGATGCAATAAAAATTTATCAAGAAGTTCTTAAAAAAAACCCACACAATGATGGTGCACATCTTGCCCTTGGCTTTGCTTATTTAAATAAAGGTGACTTTGACCAGGGTTGGAAACAACATGAACGTTATTTAAAAAAAGCAAAAAAAAATGCTGATAAACTTCGTACATTTCTTAAAAATAATGAGCTAGAAAATAAAGTAATTTTTTTACGCCCCGAAGGAGGCATTGGTGATACACTCAATTTTGTACGTTATGCACAACGCTTAAAAATAATGGGGGCTACTGTTATTGCTCTTGTTCAAAAACCATTAATTCCACTCCTTTCTCTTTGCCCCTATATTGACAAATTGTTAGCAAGCAACCAACAGATACCATATGATGCTTCTTCCACTTTTATGAGTCTTCCCGCTGTATTTAATGATAATGAAGAAACATTTCCCCGAACTGTCCCCTACCTCATTGCTGATCCGACACGGGTACAATACTGGAAAGAAAAATTGACTTCTCCTTCTTTTTTAAAAATAGGTATTTGTTGGCAAGCAGATGTAAAAAATGATGTATCACGATTATCTATTGCACGACGTGGCATTCCTCTTTCACAGTTTTTTTCATTAGCCAGTATCCCAAATATACAGTTTTATAGCCTCCAACAATATGATGGTATTGAACAATTAGTTAATATTCCAGACGACTTTCCTCTTCACGTTTTTGACAATGACTTTGATAAAAAATATGGCAGTTTTATGGATACTGCTGCTGTCATGGAGCAAATAGATTTAATTATCACCGTTGATACTGCTATTGCTCATTTAGCTGGTGCATTGGGGAGGCCTGTCTGGTTACTGCTTCCTTATGCTACTGACTGGCGTTGGATTGTTAATCGGACAACTTCACCTTGGTATCCAACAATGCGAATATTTAAACAACCAAAACCTTTTGATTGGGAAAGTGTTATGAAAACAGTATACGATGAACTTGAACGCATTCAGAAGAAATAAATAAAATTTCTATTTACGTGAAACAAATTTTGTAGTATGAATATGAGACAATAATAAAAAAATAAAAAAGGAAAATACAATGAAGTATCTTGACCAAGTTACCAAAGCCTCTTTTACCCTCACCATTTTAATCAGCAACTCATTTTTAAGCCATGCAACTACTTCCCCCAAAAAAATATCACCTGATACAATTTCCGTTGCGATATCTTATGGTGAACTTATAGACAAGCTTACCATCCTAGAAATCAAATCAGAACGAATTAAAACAAGAAGCAAGCTTGATAATATTGAAAAAGAACTTCTTATACTCAGTGATATTTACTTGCACAATATACCATTAACAGAAGAAATAGAGTCTTTTAAGACAGCACTAAAACAGATTAACGAACAATTATGGGAAATTGAAGACGATATTCGGCTCAAAGAACAGAATAAAGAATTTGATGATGAATTCATTGAATTAGCGCGTCTTGTATATATCACAAATGATCTTCGTGGCGAAATTAAAAAAAGAATTAATGAATGCCTTGGCTCTTATTTAACAGAAGAAAAAGAATATACTCATTATGAAAGATTATCATAATCTATTATATTGGCTTACTCCGTTCTTTTTATATAATTTAATTTATACCAATATAAACGAAGAACGGCTTGCCATTTTTTATCATCAAAAGCGTCAATATGAACAAGCATCATATTATTATAAGCAAGCACTTATAGATAATCCACACAAGAATGCTCTATTATTCAATTTCAGTTTAGTCTGCAATGAGCTTGGCAAATTTGACCAATCACAACAACTATTAGAAACAATTCTTCAACAACATCCTGCACATAAATATGCAAAAAAGAAACTTGTTTTACATTATTTGCGAAATAAAGAATGGAAAAAAGCATTGCCATTGTTAATGGTTGACGATTATTGGTGGTACAATGAAGATATTAGCAGTCAACAAATAATAATTCAGCATGATGGTGGGCTTGGCGATGTTATTCAATTTTTGCGGTATGCAAAACGATTACATGAAGCCGGTGCATTTATTATTATGGAAACCCCTGCAGCACTTATGCCCTTATTATCCCGATGCTCTTTTATTGATCAATTAATTTTACAAGGAGGTCCACTACCAATTGCTGATAAACAATATATTGTCTCCACACCACGCCTTGCCTATATTATGCGTGATACGCTTAACAATCCTTCTTTTGATGTCCCTTATCTTACTGCTGATCCAGAACTAATTGCTTACTGGCGTAAACAATTAGCTACTGACAAGCAATTTAAAATAGGATTATGTTGGCAAAGTAGTATTATGAGAGATCAAACTGGTACAATAATTCCAAATCCACGCAGCATCTCTCTTGCACAATTCGCATCACTTGCTCAAATTCCTGGATTAAGCTTTTACAGTTTACAACAAATAAATGGTACTGATCAATTGTCTAGATTACCACAACATTTTGTTATTCATGAATTTGGTCCTCATTTTGATCAACAACATGGACGTTTTATGGATACTGCTGCCGTTATGAAAAATCTTGATCTTGTCATTACGGTTGATACTTCCATTGCGCATCTTGCAGGAGCATTGGGAGTACCCGTCTGGGTGCTTCTTCCAACAATGTCTGATTTTCGCTGGTTTCATGATGATACTGATTCTCCTTGGTACCCAACCATGCATTTATTTAGGCAACAAGAATATAACCATTGGGAGCATGTAATACAGGAAATAGTACATTTATTAAAAAATGTTTTAGCTTAATGTCTTGAAGGAGACTCCATTGCTGCGGCAGCAGCTGACCTCTGTAATTGGGACTGTAGAAGCTGGGCAGTTATTTTCTGGATTTCTTCTATACCGTTGCTGGGACTTGAAAAAGTCTTTTCATCTAAATAATTACGTCTTCCGATTTGCCGTTCTTTTTTTAATTTTTCAATTTCTTCTGCAAAATTTTTATCTCCAATCATAATTTTTTTTTGTTTATTTCCTCTACAAGTTGCATTATCACGTAAATTTTCTACTACTGATTTTAATGCGGCAGGAGAAAATCCTTCTGCAGCTTCATCCCGTGTCAGATGACCAAAATTAATATCTTCTTGTAACTCACAAATTTCTTCACTTCTTTCACTTCTTAAAAATTTAATAGCATAGCTCTGCAAAATTGTACTTCTTTCTTGATCATTTGGCAAAGGAATTTCCGCTATGTCAAATCGTCTTGTTACTGCACTGCTCAAACATTGTGGCTGATTTGTTATTCCAATTACTTTTATATTCCGATTAAGATCTGGATCAACTCCCTCCATTTCAACTTGAAGCTGCTTCATCGCTGAATCCATTTCTGTTCTCCTCATGCTGCTACTTCCCGCCATCGCATCAAATTCATCTATCACTACAATAGATAATTTTCCTGTATTTCTTGCCCTTTGAAACAAGTTTTTAACTAAAAATCCTCCCTGTCCTATATATGGTCCTTTTAAAATTGCACCACTCTCAATAAAAAATTCAGCATTAACTTCATCTGCTAACACTCTTGCAAAAAACGTTTTTCCAGTTCCTGGTTTTCCACATAATAATAAACCCCTATTGGATGTTTCCTCATATTTTTCTGAATGCATGATTCTATCCATAAAAATATGAACTTTTTCTGGAAGCTCCCCATAATAATCATTTTCAAAAGTAAGCCTTTTATCTCTATCTCTTTTCTTTGCATTGCTGTTTGATTTTTTTATTGTCTTTATAGTTCCGGAAATTATTGCTAGCATGCTTAATAACAAAAAGCCAACACCTACTATTGCTAAAGATTTAATTGTTAAACTTCTAAATTCACTGATAACCTCATTTCCAAACTCACTTAATAACCCCGATTGCATTTCTAAAGTAAAAGAATTTTGTGTAAAAAATATTAGAAAAGCTAAAAAAATACCTAATTTTCTTTTTTGTGATATAAACATTATAATTTTTTCATTGTTATTTTTTATTAATTAGGAACAATTCTTGCTGAATTATATATGATCTATAAACTATAAACAAGTTTTAGGTTTAATTTTATTCAAATAATATGACTAATAAATCATCATTTAATCTATTTTTAAAAAATGAGCTTAACCAAGCACAAAAAGAAGCAGTCTTACACGATAGTGGTGCACTGTTAGTAATTGCTGGTGCTGGCTCCGGAAAAACACGTGTTATTACTGCACGCATTACTCATTTAATAATCAATAAAAATGTATTGCCTTCAACTATTGTTGCACTGACATTTACGAACAAAGCTGCAAATGAAATGAAAAAGCGTATTGCACAATTCTTAGGGACAAACACAAGATTACCATTCGTTGGAACTTTTCACTCTTACTGTGTACAATTACTGAAAAAAAACAGTGCGCTTTTACCTTCCCCTTTTTTCTCGATTCTTGATGAGGATGATAAGCAAAAATTAATTAAAGCCATCTTGCAAAGGAATAACCTTCATAAACAATTTACTGCCCGATCAGTCTCATACCAAATTTCTCAAATGAAAAATCATACAACAAAACCTGCAACAACTGCACAAAATTATCTCGCCAGTCCTCTTTTATTTGATATTTATCAAACCTATGAAAAAGAAAAACGTGCAAGTAAATGCCTTGATTTTGATGATTTATTACTTGAAACATTTCATTTATTTAATAAAAATCAAACATTTAAAAATATAGAGCAAGAGAAAATTAAACATATTTTAGTTGATGAATACCAAGACACAAATGTAATACAGCATGCACTTCTTAAACAAATGGCAACACAAGATAAACAATTAACAGCAGAATCAATTTGTGCGGTAGGAGATGAAGATCAATCAATTTATTCATGGCGTGGGGCCACAATTGCCAATATACTCAATTTTAAAAAAGATTTTTCATCAACACAGATTATTAAAATAGAACAAAATTATCGATCAGTGCAATCAATTTTAGATGTCGCTAATAAAGTTATTAAAAATAATACAGCACGCAACCCAAAAAAATTATGGTCAAATAAGCATGGTTACAATCGCGTACAAATTCTCTCTTGCTTATCAGAATATCAAGAAGCAGAAATTATTGCACAATTATTAACTATCATAGAACAAAAGCAAAAACTGAATACCGTTGCAATTTTGTATCGCACACATACACAATCCAGGGCCATTGAAGAAGCGTTAATTAAGCAAACAATTCCTTACAAAATTATTGGTGGTATTCAATTCTACGAGCGAAAAGAAATTAAAGATCTTCTTGCCCATTTACGCCTTATTGTTAATCCATTTGATCGCACTTCTTTTTTTAGAATTGTTAATGTTCCCGCTCGAGGATTAGGCGCAAAATTTGAAGAACAATTTTTTATTCAATGGCAACAACAACCCTTTTTAACTTTTCAACAATTGGCAGCTCATTTCATCAAAGAAAAAATAATTCCTTCCTCAAAAGCAAATGCCTTACAGAAATTTATCAATATATTTGATGGGCTTGAACCAACGCAAAAAACAAGCAATGCAATAGAACATATTGTAAAAC
>JBAVPH010000033.1:0-3188 GCA_049692855.1 Candidatus Babeliales bacterium
GTCTAGAGGATGAGGATCAATTTAATAGCGAAGAGCCATTATTAATTTTAGAAGAAGGTCGAGATAGGTTTTTAAAATCATTTTTAGCTGGTTTTGAAATACCTGCTCCTCCCAGTTTAATAAAAGATATTGTTGCACTAACTGATGGTTATACCATTAATCAGTTTGCAGGGATTTTAATTGATATAATATGCTTATTAAGAGAAGAAAAGCTTGACTATTCCACTTGTTTGACCGTGCTCAGAAAAGTAATTAATAAATTTGATCCGGATGGGAAAAAACAAGAAAAGCTTACTTATTTAGATCAAATTTACCAGCCTGAAGAACCCCCTCAATTTCGATGGGTATTAAAAGAGTATTTGGGCTCAACTGATGATGATTGCGATGCAAGAATAGTTTTAGATGAAAATGGGCGAAATAAACTTATAAAAGCTTTTTTGGTTGCTTCTCAAAAATCTGCTACGCAAGAGTTGATAGATAATATTATTGAATTGACTGATGGTTATACGCTTGATCAATTTATGGAAGTTTTAATTGTTATAACAAATACAACAAAAAAAAATAAGCTTAATCGATACGCGTGCCTAATAAAATTAGTAGGGGTAATCAATAAATTTGAGATTGGACAAACAAAGGAAGAAAGGATTAGTCGATTAGGAAGAATGGTTTATAGATTAGAGAAGCCTAAACCAATGCCCTTTGATCCTGATGCATTTAAAAGAGATCTTGAGTTTTTCGATGCTAATGATTTTTTGCCGGAAAACGAGCGATTTGATATTGTAAAAGAAAGGATAGAGAAGTTTCAAAAAGCTATTAATGATAAAGTAGCTGAGAACATATACTTTGAAAGACCAATATTTGAAGACCGTTTTATAGCAGTAAAAGAAATTTTATCATTAGCGAGGATATCTGCTCCTGAAAGTTTAATAGCGGATATTGCAGGATTAACTGATGAATATTCTCTAGATACGATTACAAAAGTTGTGAAAAAAATGATAAAAAAATCAAAAACAAATTCTCTTGACCCAATCAATTGTATAGAAATATTAAGAGAATCAATTGATTTATGGAATGGTGAAGAAGAAATAAAAGAATTTAAACTTGAGCAGCTAGAAGAAATATCTTTAAAATATGGTCTAACTAAATGTTAATTCGGAAACAATAACTACAAATAAAAACATTAAAGGTATTTTTTTCTCACTTTTTATAAATTATCTTAAATTTTTATCCCTGCAATACACCAGCGACGACGGTGACGGCGGTAAATATATTTTCAAGGGCGGCATCAAGCTCTGCTTGTGTCATATCTTTTTTTTTTATTGCGAGTATATAACATTGTTTTTTGAGCACGTTGCCACCTTGATTGACCAAATCAAATGCATTACCAATAAGTTTGAAACCAGGTAATATGGTGGCAGTATCTGCATCAGTAAGAATAATATTTTTATTATTCGTGCTGACTACTTTTAGATGTAATTGTATTTTTGGATTTGTTGAAACGGGTGCGATAGCAAAGAGCTGTGCTGCGCGAGATATAATCGTTTCTATTGCTAAAATTGCATAGGTTTTATCTTGGTAGCCAGTACCAACAAAGCAATTTTTTTTTGTTCCTGGGGAATAGGTGAACCAGGCAAAAGTAGGGTTGTAAGGCTTAAAGTTTTTTGGTTGTTGGGTTACTGAAGGTTTAAAGCGCTCATTGCCACATAAAATAACCGCTTCAAACACTGTTTCTACTTCGATTGCTCTTACATACACCGCAAAAGCAGACAATAGCACACCTGTAATAAGTAGTTTATTTTTTTTCATAACACTCTTTAGTCAATATTAAATGATTATTTTTTTAAAATTACATTTTTTTATTATTTTATTATATAAAATTTTAATATAAGAAATAAATAATTTAAATGAAAGTAATATTGATCTATTATTACTGATCATTGATTTGCTCATTTTAGAATCAGTCGATAAACTTACATTTTAACTATTTATAAAGGTTATGGAGAAATTGCATGAAGAAAGCAATTTTTATTGCCAGCACCCTATGCGTAGGATTGTTATTAATTTCTATTAAATTTTGTTCAGGAATGCGTACGATGAAAGAAAAACAATTAATTGATCAAGTGGGAACCATCCAAGGAGTTGTGGATTTATTTGCGTTACCAGCAGCAATGATATTGCAAAAAACAGATGATTATATTAAAGGGGCACAGGAGCAGATAGACCACATTATTGCGGTTCCGGTTGCTGAACGTACCTTTGAAAATACGGCATTGGCATTAGATCGTATTGTTGGTTTATCTAATGCAGTAATTAGTGAACATATCTATGAAGGACTTGAATTATTAAGCCCTGAAGAAGCGGTGCGTAATGCATCGCATCAAGCAGTTATTAAATTACGGGATTTTTTTGTTGATCAAATTATGAATAACAAAAAATTATATCAAGCATTCAAGGCATATGTTGAAGGAAATGCGCACAATGAATCGTTAAATTCTGAGCAGCGATATTTTTTTACCGAAACGATGAAAGATTTTGAACGAGCGGGTCTTAATTTACCTGACGAAAAACTTGCACAAGTAAAAAAATTGCAAAAAAAATTGACTGAATTAGCACTTATGTTTGGTCGTAATATTGCACAAGATAACTGTACGATTACCGTTTCACGTTCCGCACTCGCAGGACTGGATGACGATTTTATTGCAAGCTTAAAGCGTACTGATGATGGATTATATATTTTAGGTGTTGATTATCCAACTTATTTTAATGTAATGGAGCATTGCTTAGTAGAAGATACGCGTCAGCAATTGTATAATGCATTTAATAATCGTGCATATCCAGAAAATGATGTTATTTTAAAAGATATTATTGCCAAGCGTGATGAGTTAGCAAGGCTACTTGGTTTTGCAAGTTATGCGCAACTTGATATTGATAGTGAAATGGCAAAAACACCAGAGCGTGCAGAAGAGTTTATTCTTGATTTAATTGATAAATCGAAAAATAAGGTAAAAGAAGAGGTAAAAGAGTTAACAGCAACATTGCCCGAATCAGTAGAGTTGACTGCAGATGGCAAAATTAAGCCGTGGGATTTTGCTTACTTAAAAGCAATGTACAAAAAAGGTAAATTTGATCTTGATGAACGCAAAATTGCTGAATATTTCCCTATGAAAAAAACTGTTACTGAGTTGCTT
>JBAVPH010000034.1:0-3188 GCA_049692855.1 Candidatus Babeliales bacterium
TTATCAACAAGGCTTTTATTTTAAGCCACGTATTGATTACGCACAGCTTGAAAAATATAATGAGGGGCTTATTGTCACTACTGCTTGTTTGGGGGGACATATTCCAAAATTATTGCTCAATAATCAAAAAAAATCTGCCATTGAGCGCATTGATTGGTTTTTAACAGTATTTGGCAGAGAACGTTTTTTTCTTGAAGTACAGCCAGAAGAATTAAAAGAACAAGCAAAACTTAATAAATTGTTATTTACCCTTGCTAAAGAAAAAAATATTAACCTTGTCGCCGCCGGTGATTGTCATTATATTTCACTCGCTGATCGTGAAGCGCATGAAATTATGCTTGCTATTCAAACACATGACAAAATAGATAATCCTGATCGTTATACCTTTGGTGACTGTCGTGTTCCTATACGTACTAAGCAAGAAATGCTCACTATTTTTAAAAATCATGAACAAGCAGTCTGGAATACTGGCATTATTGCAGATCAATGCGATTTTGCTTTTGAAACAGATAAATTATTTTTTCCAAAGTTTGCCATACCAGAAAAACATACACCTGAATCATATTTTAATACTCTCTGCTTACAGGGACTAGAGCAACTCAAAAAGAATAACCTTATTCCAATTGAACAAGAACAACAATATGATGAACGCCTTGCACAAGAAATCAACCTTATTAGCAAGATGGGCTTTGTTGGTTATTTTTTAGTTGTCAGTGATTTTATTCAATGGGCGCACCGTCAACAAATTCCTGTTGGGCCAGGTCGTGGTTCAGTAGCTGGTTCATTAGTTGCCTGGGCTTTAGAAATAACAAATATTGACCCAATTAAACACACGCTCCTTTTTGAGCGCTTTTTAAACCCTGAGCGAATCAGCATGCCTGATATCGATATTGATTTTTGCATTGAAGGACGTGATACTGTTATTAATTATGTTCGTGAAAAATATGGGCATGATAAAGTATGTCATATTATCACCTTTGGTACGATGATGGCTAAGGGAGCAATTAAAGATGTTGCCCGTGCTCTTGGTTTTTCATTTGAAGATTCCAATGCAATTACCAGTCTTATTCCTGATCAACTTAAAATTACACTTACCGATGCACTGACACAAGAGCCAAGATTACAGGAATTAATAGATAATAATCCAAAAGCAAAAAAACTATTCGATATAGCTTTTAAATTAGAAGGACTTACCCGTCATGCATCAAAACATGCGGCTGGCATTGTTATTTCTCCAGAACCAATTGATGAGGTCCTCCCTGTTTATATTCCTTCAAAAAGCAATGAATTAGTAACTCAATACGCAATGACGGAACTTGAACATATTGGCTTTTTAAAAATAGATTTTCTTGGCCTTAAAAATCTTACTTTAATTGATCGTACTATCAAATTAATTAAGCAAAAACACAAAATTGCTTTGGATATAAATAAACTTCCTTTTAATGACGAAAAAACTTTTTCTTTAATTTGTGAGGGAAAGACATCCGGTGTTTTCCAATTAGAATCTGATGGCCTGAAAGAAGTATTGCGTAAACTTCGTCCTGAAAAATTTGAAGATATGATTGCCGTCAATGCATTGTATCGTCCCGGCCCGCTCGGATCTGGCATGGTAGATGACTTTATTGAACGGAGGCATGGGAGACAAAAAATAAATTACTTACTCCCTGAACTTAAACCAATACTGCAAGAAACATATGGCGTTATTGTCTATCAAGAGCAAGTAATGAAAATTGCATCGGCCATTGCTGGTTATTCATTGGGAGAAGCAGATATATTGCGCCGTGCAATGGGAAAGAAAAAAACAGATGTTATGCAAGAACAGCAAAACACATTTATTAGTCGTGCAGTCAAGCGGGGCTTTAATAAGAAAAAATCGCAAGAATTGTTTGAACTTATGGCCTATTTTGCTGGTTATGGTTTTAACAAATCACACTCAGCCGCCTATGCACTTATTATGTATCAAACTGCCTATTTAAAAGCAAATTATACTGCAGAATTTCTTGCTTGCTTGATTTCTCTTGAAGCAACTAATGCTGATAAAATGGTCTTTTATTTACAAGATACAAAAGAAATGGGCATTGCTATACTACCACCCGATATTAATCAATCAATGATAAATTTTGTTGTTGATGAAAATAATAATATTTTATTTGGTTTGCAAGGAACAAAAAATGTCGGGCTTGCAGCACTTGAAACTATAATTGCAGAGCGAGAAAAAAAAGGACCATTTTTAGATTTACTCGACTTTTGCAAACGAATTGATTTACGCACCGCTAATAAGCGGGTCATTGAAAATCTTATTTGTGCAGGTGCTTTTGATAAATTACCCGGTAATCGCGCACAACAACACCACGAACTTACATCTATTATTGAACAAGCACTTGCCTATAAAAAGGATACGGCAACAGGACAAATGGGGCTCTTTGCTTCCATGAATAACAATGATAAAAACAAAGAACATACATTACATACGTTTGAACCACGTGCTGAATGGGGAAACCAAGAAAAACTTGAAAAAGAGAAAGAAGTCATTGGTTTTTATATGAGCGCACATCCCCTTGAAAGTTATACGCAACATTGTAAATGGTTTAACTTCACGCCGTTTGCCTCTTTATTAGAACAAATTAGCAATCAACAGAATGAATTTACTGCTATTGGGTATGGTTTATTAAAAAATCGTAAAGATATATTCACCAAAAAAGGTGATCGTATGGCATTTGTACAACTTGAAGATTTATCAGGAACTGCTGAATTAGTTATCTTTCCTAAACTATTTAAGCAGATTGAAAATTGGCTCGATTCGCATCATGTTTTTATTGTTAAAGGAATAGTTGACATAAATTCAATAAAACAGACAAAAATTAAAGCAAATGAACTGGTTCCACTTGAACTTGTTTTTCAAGAATGGCAAAAAATAGAAGGCATTTCTTTCACTCTCCCAAGCCACATTGATGAACTAAGATTGCAAAAGCTAAAAAATCAATTGGTAAAGGGCACCATTCGGTTGGAATTAGCTTTTCATGAAAATGAAAAAGAGCTCCGATTTGCAACACAAGAAAAAATTGCGCTCGACACCGCTGCAGCGCAATTATTAGAGAAAGAGTTTGGGATTACTATTTATTGCCGTCTTTAATTTTGCAAAGATCTCACAGTAAAGCTCACACGGCTTAAAAGCCGTGGCTTCGCGG
>JBAVPH010000035.1:0-5833 GCA_049692855.1 Candidatus Babeliales bacterium
AAAGCATTTGGCTCGAAAATAGCAAGTTGGCTTAGCATTTTTCTATTTAAAAGAATATTTTCTTTTTTTAAGCCATGGATAAATTTATTGTATGAAATGTCATTTTTAACACACGCAGCCTTTATTCGTATAATAAACAAAGATCGCATGTCTCGCTTTTTAAGTTTTCTTCCTGTAAAAGCAAAAGCCCATGCGCGCATTAATGTTTCTTTTGCACGAGTAAATACATTTTTACGTTGTCCCCAAAAACCCTTGGCCTGTTTCAATAGACGCTTATGTCTTTTTTTTACAACAGTACCACGCTTTATTCTTGTCATATTATTTTCCCATTATTCATTATTAACCAACATTTAATAGGGCAACAAACGCATTATAGAAGGGAGATCAACTTTAGAAATATAAGCCCCTTTGCGTAATTGTCGTTTGTTTTTTGCCGTTTTTTTTGTTAGCAAATGCCTTCTATAAGCCCGTGAAAACTTTATTTTACTTTTATTTTTGCCAACTCTCTTAAATCTTTTCTTTGCAGAAGAACATGTTTTCATCTTTGCCATAATAACCTCTATGCTATTTTTCTATATTTTTAAGGTGATAAACACGAGACCAAAATTTTCCTATTTTTGTCTCTTTTTCTTTCACTACATTTTGTTCTAATCCATAATTGATTAAACTTTGATCAATTTTTTCAAAAAATTCAGCTCCGCGTTCTCCTTTAGTAGTTGATTCACGTCCACGAAAAGATAAGGTAATTTTTACATGCTTACCATCTTTTAAGAATTGGACCATCTGCTTAATTTTTGTCTGATAGTCATGTTCTCCAATCTTAGGACGGAGCTTAATTTCTTTTATTTGAACAATTTTTTGATGTTTTTTCGCCTCAAGTCTCTTTTTCTTCTTTTCATAAAGCACTTTTCCAAAATCCATTATTTTGACAACTGCAACGTCATCTTTTCCTCGTTCAGCAATCAAAACAAGATCAAGCCCTGCTTCTTCGGCCATTTCTAATGCTTTACGTTTTGGCAAAACACCAATGTTAACACCATCCTGCGTTATTAATTGAACAGTAGAAGCACGGATTTGTTCATTAATGAGGGGTAATGTTTCTTTTTTACCTTTCAAATTTTTTTAGCCTCTTGCTATCAATAATTAATTTTTATATTAGTTCTTTCTCTGCTTCGATTACTTCTTTCACTTTTTGGTAAATTTTTTGAGCAGCGTCCTTGTTTTGCTTAAGATATTGCAATGCTTGATCTCTTCCTTGCGCTATTTTTTCTTCTCCCCATGCAAACCAAGACCCTGATTGGGTAATCACTTTATAATGAATAGCAGCACTAAGAAGGTCAAGTTCTTTGCTAATTCCTTCATTAAATAATAAATCAACTTCAACTATTTTAAAAGGAGGAGCTACCTTGTTTTTAACAACACGAACACGCACGCGATTACCTATTTGTACCTCATTTTTTTTCAAAGTAGCAATTTTACGCACATCTAAACGTAATGATGCATAAAATTTCAAGGCATTACCTCCGGTGGTGGTTTCTTTACTTGCAAAAGGCATTGCACCAATATTTTGTCGAATTTGATTAATAAAAATTAAAACTGTTTTTGATTTATGAACAACAGGAGTCAACTTGCGCAATGCTTGTGACATCAACCGTGCCTGTAATCCCATATGTGAATCACCCATGTCACCTTCAAGCTCTGCTTTTGGCACTAATGCTGCAACTGAATCAATAACAATAATATCAACAACTCCTGATCGAATAAGCATTTCTGCAATATCGAGCGCTTGCTCTCCATAGTCTGGTTGTGAAATGATAAGATCATCAGTATTAATGCCTAATTTTTTTGCATATGAAGGATCCATTGCATGTTCAGCATCAATATATGCACAAATTCCATTACTTTTTTGTACTTGAGCAATAGCATGCATAGCTAATGTCGATTTTCCTGATGATTCTGGACCAGATATTTCAATAATTCTGCCAAGTGGAAGCCCACCAACCCCTATTGCTTGATCAATAAGAATAAAGCCAGTAGAAATAGTTTCTATTTGATAATTTTTTGATTGACCAAGCATCATAACGGCACCATTGCCATATTGCTTATCAATTTGAGCAAAAGTAACTTCAAGCATTTTTTGCTTGATTGACCCATCTTTACCTTTTAGGTCTTCTTTTGACTGCAATGGCTTATTTGTAGTCCCTTGCCCTAATTTATTTTTCATATTGAATATTCTTCATTTGTTAAAACAACTGATTCATTTGTTTTTATTTTAGCAGGTCTAAATAAAGAAGCAACAAAAGCTTCTTTATAAAGGTTTGTTCTGCTCGATGAAACTTCATTTTTAGCTTTTTCCCATTGTTCACTATCGAGTTCTATTGTTGGCGTTTGTATTTCGTCAAGTCTGATAAGATATTTATCATTACCAACCTTTTCCTCACGAATCATGCCAACAGAATCTAGCTGCATTATTTGAGAAACAGGAAGTCCCCGAGATTTTAGCATATTTTTACTTTCAGCATTTTTTGGTTTTATCCAACCAGTCTCTTCTTTCTCTAAAGCAAATTCTTCAGCAAGGCTCATAAACTGCTTATTCTTCACCAATTTCTTTACTTTTTTGACTTGCTTTTGTAACGCCTCAGTGGCTTTCTCTTCATATAAATCATCTATGACAACAGATTTGATTGTCTCAAGGTTAGGAAGATATTGCTCCTGAACAGAAGTTAACTGCACAGCAATGCCAACATTATCATCCATATAAAAATCTATGGCATCTTTTTTTAATCTAAACAATGTTTGGGTAAGCTGCGTATCATCTTTTGCTTTTAAATCAATTTTATCAGGCTTACCCCCTTTTTTTGCAACAAGATCTTTGAGTAACGTTTCACGGTCATTGGCTTCAATAATAAGCTTCATATCATCAGTAAATTCTTTTTGGAACTTTTGTTCTTGTAATATTTTTTTAATATCACTTTCAACATGTGCTAATGGTTTATAGCTTTGTGGTATTTTTTTTACACGCTGAAGAAGCACCTCTCCCTCATTTGTTTTAATTATTGGAGAAATAGCACCATCCTTTTTTAATAAAAATGCAGCTCGTTCAAAAGCATTTTCTTTCTGTCCACGAGCAAAAGGAGCTATCAATCCCCCATTTTTTGCACTTTCTGGGTCTTGTGAAAACTCTTTTGCCTTTTCTTCAAAGGAGGCAGGATTTTTTAATAATTCTTCTTGCAGTACCTCTAATGAGACTTTTTCTGGATCTTTGATAACAATTTGACGAACTTCTACCTTTGTTGGCTCTCCAACAAAATTTTTAATTTTATTATCTTCATAATAAGTAGATACTTCTTCTTGCGTTACTACAGTACCATAAGATTGTGGAGAAAACTTCCAACGAATACCTCCTCGTTTTTCTGGTACCCAATATCGTTTAAATCTCTTATTTTGTTTTTCAAAAAAAGATGTAAGCGCCTTATCAGTTACCTTAGATTCTTTCTCTTTTTTTAAAAAATCGGAAAAAGCAAATAACAATAAACTAAATTTTTTATTCGCACTATCTTTTATATATTGTTGCTTTATATCAAATTGTGGTACATAGCTCATTGCATTAACTAACTCCATGACAAACTGATTCGTAAGTGCTCGCTCAACAGAACGCTCAAACATGCTACTGGTAAGTCCCTGCTTTTTTAAAAACATGCCAATTGCTTTTTCATTAATCATACCCATATTATCAAACAAGAAGGGTGGTATCACATGAGAAAGATGTTGTCGAACAAATTGTTGATCATTCATTTTCTGCATAATGTAGATAGGGTGTAGATAAATACCAATTTTTTGTGCAAATTGGTTCAATAATTCTTCTTTAACTAATTGATTAAAAGCAAGTGTTTTTGGTTCAACGCTTATTCCCATTGATTGCAACAATAAATCTGCAATTTGGCCATATTCTGCTCTAAAAAAAGCAAGTCGATTTTGTTGCTCATTAACTTCTCTTATAAATTCTTGGTGTGGTATTTCTTCATTATTTACTTTAATTGCCCAAGGACCAGCGCCAGTTGTACGTCGCAGAACAGTTGGTGCGATAAATCCTATTGCAATTGCAATAATAATTACCCACAAAACAAAACGATGAGCAGAAATTTTAAGCTGCTTTCTAATAACAGTAATCATGAAGCGCTACCTTTCTTAATGGTTATTATCCCTTTTAGCATATAATTATGCATGGATCTTTTAATTTTTCATCTTTTTTTAATATTTCAACTAATTTTTCTAAAACAAATTTATCGTTATATTTTTTTGTTACTACTTGATACCAAATTATTTTTTTCCCTCGAGAAGTCTTGCTAACACGTTTTTTAACCTCAACGGGGATGTTTTTTTGTTGCAAACGATTCACAAACCTGTTTGCTGCTTGGAGTGTACCAAATCCGATAAGCTGTGCATAGTAGTAATTTATCGAGGCGTTGAGATCATCGGTGTCCGAAGCAGAAATTGTCACCTTATTTTGATCCATTTCTTTATTATCAACAGCATCTTCTTTTTGAGTAAAAACAGATTCTTCTATTTCCTCTCTATAATTCGCTTCTTGCAGTGCAAGCAAAGAAGAGGAAATTTGATCAGTGAATGACTCATGATGTATTTTATCGATAAATTGTTCTGCGGCATATTTTTGTCCCCAAAAATAGCCAAAGATAAATGTAGTAAATAACAATATAATATTACCAGCAACAACAAAACTAAGTTGCCTTGGGGATACCACTAAATTATTTTTTGTATTTTCAGAAGTATTTTCTGCTCTAGCCTCTTTATCTTTCCATGCTTTCATAATACCCTATTTTATTCTTAATTGTTCTAATAGTTGTTTAATATATAAATGAAGTGGAATGAAAGTCAAGTTGACTTCATCAAGGAAAATTTCTTGTTCTTTATCAAAAGAGCTCGCTTGTTTCAGCTTATTTTTAAGCATTCGCCAAAATGTATGTTGCCGCTTAGCATAATTTCTTGTTCGTTGTTGAATAATTTTTATCATATATTGTCGGGCTTGTATAGTTTCATGCTGTAAATAATCAAAAATATTATCATAACCAATAATTTTTTTTAACCGAATGAATGATTCCCATGCAGTCCCTTGGAGATTGCGAACTTCATCAATCCACCCCTGATCAATCATTTGCAATACTCGATTATCAATTCGATCATATAATTCATTTCTCTCTCGATTAGCAAAAATTATTAAAGAATTACCTAATGGCTGAAAAAAAGGAAGATATACAGATGGTGATTTTCCTGTTTCTCTCCAAATCATTAAAGCGCGACTAATGCGATACGTATCTTTCTTATCAATTTGTGCAGCTCTGTGTGGATCTATTTTTTTTAGCAAACACCAAGAGTCATCATCATTTATTTGCCCTACGATAGGATTGTTGCCTCTTATTGTTCTTGGTGGAAAAAATAATGATTTCAAATAGAAACCAGAACCACCTACAACAATAGGTATTTTTTCATTTTTCCAAATTGAATTTATTTTTTCAGACAATTTATTCCGATAGGTAACCACAGTTAGTTGTTTTGGCTCATTAATAACATCAAACAAATGGTGGGGAACAGGGCTTTTTTGCCAATCAGGTTTAGCAGTGCCAATAGAAAGTGGCGTATAAAATTGACCCACATCCATATTGACAATTTCTGCGCTAACATGCTGAGCAATTTGCAATGCCAAATCGCTTTTTCCTACGCCTGTTGGGCCAAAAATAATAAGTATTGGCTTATTGTTTTTTTGTGCTTTTTTCATTTTTTTATCTATTTTTTCTATGTTTCTTTATTATAGCGT
>JBAVPH010000036.1:0-1569 GCA_049692855.1 Candidatus Babeliales bacterium
CATATTTATCGATAACTTATTACTTATCTTTGTTCGTATAATAAAGTAAATATTTTTGTTTTTAACCTGAAAATGTATTTATGCCAAATTATAAAAAGCATTTAGTAGGGGGAGTGGGAGTCTGGGCCATTTTATTAATGCTGATGCAGCAGGTGTATGTTGTTTCATTATTGAGTGCAAGTGAATGGTTAATTTGTTCTCTTGCAGGATCATTATTTCCTGATATCGATATAAAAAGCAAAGGACAAAAATATTTTTATCGGGTAATATTGCTGGTGTTTATTTTTTTAATTATTCAACAGCAATTTGTATTGCTTGCGCCGTGCAGTATTATGGCAATCGTGCCACTTCTTGTTCGTCATCGTGGTATTTTTCATCGATTATGGTTTGTTATTTTATGCCCCTTGGCCTTCTGGTACATTGCTTGTCTTTCATCACCAGTAATGAGTCGTCCTTTGCTATTTGACGTGATTTTTTTTATAGCGGGCGCGATTTCACATTTATGGTTAGATTTTGGTTTTTGGCGTATGCTTCGAGTTTGGTAATTTTTAAGAATATTTGGGAAAAACAAAATACTGTTATCAATATATTTTATTCGTAAAATTTACTAAAATTAGAAATGTTGTAAAATCTTTGGAATTTTTAATTATTATACGAAGAATTATTTTTATGAAGATAAAAAAAACAAATTTATTATTTATTTGGTTGTTTTGCTTGGGAATAGCATGCAGGGTAGGAGCTGCAGAAGATAGTGATGATAAATTAGAAAGAGAGAGTTTGCGAAAAATACAAATGCGAAAGGCATCAACCACTGCAGAAGCAGCGATTTCTGAGTATAAAAGATATATGAGAGAATTTTCTTCTCGTGTCAATCAAATTTCTTCTGTAGCTATCTTAAAGCAAGATTTAGAAGGTGCTTCATTAGAAGATAAAAATTTATTATTGTTGCGATATTCAATGTTAGGTAAATTGCCAATGGTGAAATGTCTCGTAAAAAGTAATGCCGATGTTAATGTGAATAATGAAGATGGCTGGTCTCCGTTAACTTTAGCAGCTCGATTTGGGCGTCAAAAAATTGCACAATATATTGTGCAGAATAATGCTGATGTTAATAGAGAAGGGTATAGAAAAAGAACTCCTTTGATGGAGGCTGCTATCAAAGATTACAAAGTACTGACTCATATTTTTGTTGATAGTAAAGCGGATTTGAGTAGAAAAGATGAAAATAATATTACTGCTTTAGAATTAGCGATAAAGCTTCGTTGCTTTGACTCAGCTGCTATACTGCTTGTAGCACAAGAAGAATTTTTTACAAAAAAAGCTAAAAAAAACAAGTCTACTCGTCTTATGTGTGCAGCAAGAGAAGGTGATTATTATATGGTGACGCAGTATTTTGATGAAGATAACATCGATTCTATAGATAAAAGAGGTTTTACTGCATTGATGAAAGCTGCACAGTATGGCCATTTGCGCGTCGTGAACTTTTTAATTGATAGTAGAGCTGATATTTTTAAAGTGAATGAATATGGTACTGCATTAACATTAGCAGTGCAGAGTGGTTATTCAGAT
>JBAVPH010000037.1:0-2958 GCA_049692855.1 Candidatus Babeliales bacterium
CTATTGGCGTACGCGGTGGTCCTGGTGAAACAGCAAAAGAAAAAGAACTTCGACATATTGAACATCTTATTTTAAAACATAAAAAAGACTTAAAAAAGCTCCAATCCATTCGCGAAACACAACGCAAATATCGTATAAAAAATAACGTTCCTCATCTTTGTTTAATTGGTTATACTAATGCCGGCAAATCAACACTTCTTAATATGTTGACTAAAAGCAATGTACTTGCTGACGATAAATTATTTGCTACACTCGACACCACAACACGCGAACTTTATATTCATGGTGAAAAAAAAGGAATCATTTCGGATACAGTCGGCTTTATTCAACAATTACCTCCCCGCTTGATTGAAGCATTTAAATCAACATTATCAGAATTAGAACATGCTGATTTATTATTACATGTTATTGACCTTTCAGACTCTGATTGGCAAGCACATATTACAGTAGTGAGTAATATCTTGAAAGATCTAAAGATTAATAAAGAAATACTCTATGTCTTTAATAAAAGTGATAGAATTAATAATAATAGAATCAGTCTCTCATGCTCAATAGCAGAATATCAGCCATATGTTATCATATCAGCACAATCAAAAGAAAGAAGTGAATCTTTAATTGAGTTTTTAGCTGACTGGAAACAAAAATAAAATTTATTATTTTTTATTTCTTGTATTTCTTTATTTTTTGCGGTATAAAAAACCAAAAGTCTTAGCAATAAGCTTTAAGCAATAAATGTATAAATTAATATAAGGAAGAGTATGCATTCATCTAAACTTACCATTATCATTGCATTATCTATTTTAAGTAGCACTACTAGCAATTCCTATAGCAACTCTAATAATATAATGACCCCTACTTTCAATTTAGATGAGACATCACCTTCTTTAGAATCATTTGAGAATTTATTTAAACAAGCAAATCAATTTTTTCAATCAAATAATTTTGAAGAAGCAATCCGTTATTATCAACAAGCGATTTCTTTAAATCCAACATCTGCGCAAACTCATTTTAATATGGGGCTCGCCTTTTTACGACAAAAAAATACTGATGCAGCGCTCGCTTCATTTGAACGCGCAATTGTTTATAAACCTTCGTATAGTAAAGCATATGCTAACCTTGGCAAAATATTAGAGCAAAAGGGACTCAAAGATCAAGCGTTTGAACAATACAAAAAAGCATTAGAGCTTGATCCAACATTAGTGGAGGTAGCGTTAGCGCTAGCACGCAGTTATAGCAGTCAACAAAATTTTCATGAGTCAATTAGCATATTAGAAACAGCATTAAAGGAAAACGCGACGGAAATGACGCTCCTTTTTGAACTTGCTAACAATCTTAATATGATAAATCAGATAGAAGAAGCACTTGAAATCTACAAACGATTGGAAGTACGTTATCCAAATCAGCCATCAATTTTATATAATATTGCTTACACACTAAAAAAACTTGGACGGCTTGAAGAAGCATTTCCTTATTATGATAAAGTTCTACGGCTTAACCCTACTCATGCTGAAGCACACTTTAGTCGTGGACTTGCATATATTGTTACTGGTGATTTTGAAAAAGGATTTAAAGACTATGAATGGCGCTGGAAAAAGCCACAACAAGGCTCTTATCGCAACTACTCAGAACCACGTTGGGATGGATCTGATCTCCATGGTAAAACAATTTTTCTTCATGCAGAACAAGGGCTCGGAGACACCTTCCAATTTGTTCGTTACGCTCGTCTTGTGAAAGAAAAAGGTGGAAAAGTAATAGTAGGCGCACAAAAACCATTGGTTACTTTACTTCGTTTATGCCCTTACATTGATCAAGTAGTAGCACTTAATGAAGCATTACCACCATTTGATGTACATGCTCCTCTTATGTCATTGCCATATATTCTCAAAACTACTATCGATACTGTCCCAACTGACATCCCATATTTATTTGCAAAGCCCGAACTTGTTGAGTATTGGAATAAAAGGTTATCTCCAGATAAAAATTTCAAAATAGGCATTTGTTGGCAGGGTAATAGTAAATACAGTACGCCAATGCTGCGTGCTACCGTCGCATTAAAATCAATGAATCTTAATAACTTCAGTCTACTCGGCAACATACCGGGTGTAAGTCTCTACAGCTTACAAAAAACAACGGGCACCGAACAATTAAAATCAATGGCCCCCGAGTTTACTGTTCACACGTTTGGTGATAATTTTGATGAAGATAATGGTCGTTTTATGGATACCATTGCCATTATAAAAAATCTTGACTTAGTAATCACTGTTGATACTTCTATTGGACATCTTGCAGCTGCACTTGGCAAACCAACGTGGATTATTTTACCTAATCCACCAGACTGGCGCTGGATGCTTAATCGCGATGATACACCGTGGTATCCTAATGTACGTCTTTTTAGGCAACCAACTCCTGGCGATTGGGAAGGCATTATGAAGGTAGTTGCACAAGAATTAGAAAAATATGTTACGCAAGGCGGGCAAGAAGATTTAGTTCGCCACAATCAATCAATACAAAAAAAACAAGCTGTTACTGCTCTTAAATCAAACCAAGTAGAGATTGATGAACCAGTAAATGTTACCTATAGTTGGGCACAAATACTCCACAATCTTTCTATGATAACAGTCGCATTACATTATGTTACTGACGAATCAACAAAAAAAGAATTAGAAACAAGACAAGAGCAACTTGCTGTCCATGCACAGGCAATTCTTACTTCAGACACTATTGTACAACTTAATAAAGACTTAATGGCTATCAATCATCGATTATGGCAAACCGGCAATATGCTCCGTAGTTTAATAGATCAAGCACCATTAGACGAACAATTCATGAGCTGTGTTACTAATTTTTATATGTTAAGTGAATTACAAAAAAATGTTTTACAAAAAATAAATGTATTACAAACTCATTAATAATTGTTGCTATTAAAATTATTCCTCTTTTATTAACTGGAAAAAGAAA
>JBAVPH010000038.1:0-5494 GCA_049692855.1 Candidatus Babeliales bacterium
ACAATAAATAAATACAGAATCAAAAATAGTTTCTTATTGAATTATATTGTAATAAAATAATGCTTATTAAATTAAACAGCTTCATGTTCTATTTTTTTAGCAAAATCATTTATTTTTTATCTTTCCCATTTCTGGAGGAACAAGCAATTTCATATGATGCAAAATAAAAGGAGCAACATCAGAAAGTTGCTGTAATGGTAATAATTGAGAAGTGTTTACTAAATTTTTACGAATCATAATAAATGGCACTGGGTTTGTTGTATGTGCAGTCCGTGGTTGATCTGCAACTTCATCATACATATCTTCTGCATTACCATGATCTGCCATAATGTATAAAGTGCCATTCATTTTTTCTATTACTTGCTTATAAAGAATTGCAAGTTCTTTATCTAAACAAGACACCGCTTTTACTGTTGCTTCAAAATTCCCTGAATGCCCGACCATATCCGCATTTGCATAATTTATTAAATAAAAATCTTTCGGCTCTGCTTGCAACGATTCAAGCACTTTTACGGTAATTTTTGGTGCTGACATTGCAGGATTAGCAACACAGTTTTTTACTGAAATTGAAGGAATAAGTAGACGTGTTTCACCAGGAAGTACTTTTTCTCTTCCGCCATTAAAAAAATAAGTTACATGCGCATATTTTTCTGTTTCTGCAATAGAAAAAATTGTTTTCTCTTCTTTTACCAGCACATCTTTTAATGTATTTTTTATTTGTTCTGTCGGAAAAAGCACCGTTGTATTAAGTTTTTCATCATAAAGTATTGGTGTTATAAAAAAAGAAAGATCAAGCTTTTTTGTTGGGAAATAATCAAATTGTGGATAAACAAAACTTGCTGTTAATTGGCGAGCACGATCAGGACGGAAATTACAAAAAATAATACCATCACCATCGTTAATAATATAACCAGGTTTAATTTGTGTTGGTATTACAAATTCATCAGTAATATTATGTGCATAACTTCCGTTAATTATGTCTTTCCAGGTATTATATTGAACCGATTCTATTTCTGTCAGCACTCGATAACTTTTTTCAATTCGTTCCCAATGGTTATCACGATCTATTGCATAAAATCTGCCATGCAATGAACCAATAACTCCATGGCCAATTTTATTTAAAAAATTAGTTAGCCGTTGTAAGTAATAGCTGGCAGATTTTGGTGGCGTATCTCTTCCATCTAAAATTGGATGTACCACAATAGTTTTGATTGATTGCTCTACTGCTGCTTGCACAAATGCATAAATATGTTTTTCATGCGCGTGAACACCAGCATCAGATAGTAAACCAATAATATGAACAGTATTGTTATTTTTCTTTAATTTTTGCAAAGATTTTTTTAACAAGGCATTTGTAAAAAAAGTTCCATTTTCAATTGCTTCACCTATTATCCGAGCTGGCTGTGGAATAACTCTCCCAGCGCCAATGGTTAAATGGCCTACTTCAGAGTTGCCAACATAGCCTTTTAAAAGTCCGACTGCTTCTCCCGATGCCGCTAAAATTGCATGCGGATATTCCACAAACCAGCGATCAATATGGGGCGTATCGGCATAATAAATAGCATTGTGTTTTTTTTCTTTGCGATAACCAAAACCATCAAGAATAACCAGAACAGTAGGTGATATATGTTTCATTATTTTTTTTTCTATTAATTAAACTCTATCTCTCTTTTATTATTGTTAACAGGTTAATTTTTTTAAGTAAAATTTATAAAGAATCAAGACCATATTCAAAATAAATAAATTTTCCATCTTCACGGACATCAACTTGCTTAAATCCAACCCGTTTGTATAGCCGCTGTGCAGGAAAATTAGTAGAACGGGTAACAAGCCGTACTTGATTAGCACCAAGTTTTTTAGCATCTTTTAATGCATAACACAACAACTGTTCACCATATCCCTTCCCACGAAAATTTTTATTTACTGCAAGGAATAATAATTGATAAAGTCCCTTTTTTTTCAAATAATAAGCAGCAAATCCAGCAAGCTTATTTTTCTCTCGTAATACTTTGATGTGCAAACTACCAACATACATTGGGTCCTTATTGGGCGCACGATGCGTAAGCATAAATTCAGGGGAATAATCTTCACTCTCAATTAACCAATACCAATCATCATCAAAAATTTGTAAAATCTCTTGCATATCGCGTGTTTCATCAAAATCGTAAATTGGGTGACCATCACCTGAAATATAATAAAAAATACCAAAGATTATTGCTGCTATTATACCTAAAACAATACTCTTTTTTTTCCATGATTTTTGTTGATCCATATGATTTTATTCCTGATTATTATAAATAATATTGTCTAGCAAAAGCCCCCTAGCCGGTGCATTTGGTAAAAAATGATTTGGATTTTGAGCAGTCATTATTTCTTGCAACACAGCAAGTGATGCCCTATGATTAATTGAAGCAACTGCCATGCTTGCCCCTACTAATCTTCTAATCATATGTCGCAAAAATTTTTGTCCTTTTATAACAATACGAAAAGCATTAAAGTGTTCAAGATAAGTAACATTTATCATATCGATAGTCCGAATTGTGTTTTCCCTCGTATCTTCACCATTACGAAATGAGGCAAAATTATGAGTACCAACAAAAAAATTCAATGCTTGTTTTAAGATAGCATGATCAATAGCGTAGGGATAGTACCAACCATAGCGTGATAAAAATGGCAATGGCCTGTTTAAAAAAAAATGATAATGATATGTTTTTTGCTCAACACGATAAAAAGGATGAAATAATAATTTTGCTTGTTCAAGCGATTTAATTACTATAGATGAAGGCAATACATTATTCCATGCCCATTGTAATTGTTGAACTGAAATAGCAAGATCAGTTCTACATAATGCAACTTGTCCCAATGCATGGACACCTGCATCAGTCCTCGATGCACCAACAATACTTATTTCTTTATCAAAAACATATTTAAATGCTTTTTTTAACTCACCAACTATTGATAATTTATTTTTTTGTTCTTGCCAACCAAAGTAATCAGTACCATCATAGGCAACAACAAACTTATAACGATTCATTAAAAAAACATTTTTAAGCAAAATTAATTACAAAATATACTTGATTAATAGTATTGTCCTGAATAAGGAAGTAATGCCATAGTCCGAGATTTTTTAATTGCACGGGAAATTTTACGTTGATGAAGACAACAAGTTCCTGACACACGTGCCGGTAAAATTTTTCCTCGATCAGTTAAAAAGCCTTTTAAAAAGGTTGCATTTTTGTAATCAATGTTTTGTGATTGTTCAACACTTTCACAAAAACGACATTGTTTTCCTGTTCTTCCCTGACCTTTACGTGGTCTCTTTTTTAAAAGACGTGCGCTAATTTTAAGTTTAATTTTCTTGGTCATTATTCTTTTTCCTCTTGATTATTGTCGTCTGTTTCTTCTTGTATGGATTTTTGTTCAATCTTTTTTTCTTCTCGCGGAGACGAATCTACAGCAGAAAGTAACCCTTCCATCTTATTTTCTTTCAAAAAAGTCTCAACATCACGCACAGGTACTTCTTCAAGAGATTTTGGTCGTTGATATGCGAGTGATGCTTTTGCCTCAAGATGCGTAAAGAGGCTACGCATAACAATATTATTTAATTTAACTTTAAATAATGTTTTGATTTCTTGAATAAATTCATCATTACTTTGTGGCACTTCTGCATTTTGCGGTACTTCAAATCTAAAAAGATAATAGACTCCATAATCATTTTTCTTTACTGGGTAAACAAGCCGATATTTTCCCCATCGATCAAAGGAAATAACAGACCCCTTCACATCTTTGACAAGTTTATTTAACTGCTTTTCAAGATCTTTAGACTCATCAGAAGTAATTTCTGGAACAGTTAATAATAATACTTCATAACGCTGTAACGTCATAAAAAAACCCTTTTACTAATTGAAAGTGTATATATAACAAACACTATAAAATTCATTTAAGAACTTTATTTAGCATCATTTCTTATTCATCGATAGTAGAAAACTAACGAAAATAAAGGATTAGAGCTATTTTTAGCTTATCAAAAACGAAAAAAAAAGCTACTAACAAAAAATAAACTATTTTAAAGTATACTACTCAAATGATTCATTTTTTCATCATTTGAGTAGTAATTATAATCTTAGTCTTAAATTATACAAATTTTTGTTGTCGTTGAATAACACGACCAATGACCCTAAAATGATCTTTTCCACGAACAAGTGCAATTGGTGGCTGTTTATGATTTACTGATTCGAGCACAATAAAGTCTTCAGTATAGGTAACTTGCATAATCGCCTTGATTGGCGTATCATTGCCATACTCCACTGCAGCAATATCTCCAGAACGAGTCCATACTTCAGGGGAAACAATTAAATAATCACCTTTAATAAATGTTGGTGCCATTGCATTGTTTTCCACGCAAAGGGAAAACATAGCATTATCGCTTGAGTTAAGAACTGGAACAAAAATATCCTTATACCCCGTTGTAATTTGCATTAATTGATTGTTATAGGGGGAAGGATTTGATGGCACTTCACCAACAACTGGCACAACTTGAATTTTTAGTTCAACATCCGATTGCTCTGGCATGCTTACATTTTTATCAATATTGTCAGTACGTTGACGACGTTCTGCAAATAATTCAATTGGAGTTAGCTCAAATGCTAAAGCTAGTTTTCTTAATGAATCTTCATTCCAACGTCTTGTTCCATTTTTAATATGGGTCAAATAACTTTCAGACATCCCTGTTTTTTCTGCTAAAATCTTTGTGGTCCAACCTTTTTCTCTCAAAAGTTCTTTGACTCGTAATTGGGTTGATGTTGACGCCATGACTTTCTCCTCCTCTTAATATACTATAAAATTATAAAATAATTGGTATAATTAAAACAACTGCCTTATTTTCTAATAGTACACATTTAATTATGCTTGTCAAATGGAAATACTAATTATGACTTTAAAGAGACAAAAAGTAAATTTTCAAAAAAATTCGTTCGAAAAAGCAGCTTGGGAAGGCCAAAAAGTTGTTTGCGGAATTGATGAGGTCGGACGAGGGTGTTTAGCAGGCCCCTTAGTCACTGCAGCAGTTATTTTACCAACAAATAAAACAAGCCGACTTTTAAAAGATTCAAAATTACTCACAGAATCAGGACGACTAAAAGCTAATAAATGGATTATAAAACATTGCTGGTATGGAATTGGAATTGTTCATAATCGCTTGATAGATCAGCATAATATTTGGCATGCTACCCTCATTGCTATGAAAAAAGCACTCGTTAATCTACTAGCTACCTACCCTCACTTACCTGCTGCTATTCTCATTGATGCAATGCCACTTAATTTGTCTGATACAAGCTATAAATCAATTCCAATCCATTATTTTCCAAAAGGTGAACAAAAATCGAGCTCTATAGCAGCAGCCTCAATTATTGCAAAAGTTCATCGTGATCAAATTATGCGCAAATTTGACTCTATTTTCCCAGATTACAAGCTTGCTTATCATAAAGGATATAGC
>JBAVPH010000039.1:0-12357 GCA_049692855.1 Candidatus Babeliales bacterium
CTGTTAAATTACCAACTCATTCATTTACAGCAACTGAAGCAACCTTTATTTTATTACAGGCAGCTCCTGGTCAAGAAAAAAATGTAGAAAATTTATTAATAGCTGCTGCTGAAATTGTAGAAAAAACAGAACCAAAGACATTATTCTGGGCAGGATTAAAGTTAGATGATAATACCTATGCGATATTTGATACATTTACTGATGAATCTGGTAGAAAAGCACACTTTGAAGGAAAAGTAGCGGAAGCGCTCAACAAAAAAGCTGCAACATTAATAAAAGATGGATGGGATAATGGTGTCCTTCCAAATATACATAATTACAAAATAGTAACAGCGAAATAATACAAAGCAATAAAATAAAAAAATAAAAAAAGAGGCGGCACTTTCCTGCCTCTTTTTTTGTAACAAAGAAAATGAAATTCAATAGAACTATTTAATTTTATCAAAATAAATATTTATACTAAGCAACAATTATCCAATTAATCGATAATAAAGGAAGTAGTATGAAAAAAATAGTTATATTAAACCTCTTTATTTTTTTATCATTTTTAACAACAATTCCAACAACATTACTTAAGCAACTTAAAGGGTCCGCAAATCATAACGCCGATGTTACTTGGACAATAGTTGGAGCTGGACCGGCTGGTATTGCTGTCGTTGGTTTACTTCTTGACCTTGGCGTTGATGGTCAAACAATAACATGGGTTGATCCTGATTTTAATATCGGAAGGCTTGGAAAATACTATTACCATGTTCCTGGCAATGCGAAAGCGATGGATTATATTACTTTTGTTAATCAATGTCATACCTTTCAAGAATATTCATCACCAGCGCTTGATTCACTGCGCACACATGACCCACATGAATTTTGTACCTTAGCAATCATTATTGATCCATTACAAGATCTTACGCACTATTTGCGAGGAAAAGTAGTTGCACGAAAAAATCGACTTACGGAATTAAGTTTTGAAAATGACGAATGGCATATAAAATTAAACAATAGTATGCAATTTAGTTCCCATAATGTTGTTCTTGCTACTGGCAGTCATCCACAAACACTTAATTATCCTTGTAAAGAAGAAGTGCCTCTTGACCTCGCATTGGACAAAGCAACACTAACAAAACTTATTGAACGTGATGATACCATAGCACTGGTGGGAGGTTCACATTCAGCTATTTTAATTCTTAAATACTTATATGAGCTTGGCACACAACGAGTTATTAATTTTTTTAAACACCCAATCACCTATTATTTTGATATGGGAGAAGGAAATCCAACTAATTCGGGTGGGTTGCGTGGTACGGTAGCTAAATGGGCTTATTACACCTTGGAAAAAGAACATCCTTCAAATATTTTACGCCTCCAAAATACTCTCTCTGCACGTAATTCATGGCTCCCCATTTGTGATAAAATAATTTATGCTATCGGTTATGAGCGAAATGAAATTCCACTGTTGGATAGTGGCAACTCGCCATTGAACTATGATAGCTCAACTGGTCTCATTTCACCTCGCTTATTTGGTATTGGTATTGCATTTCCCGAACAAGTTGTTGATGAAGAAACAGGAAAACCCCGCAATTTAATTGGCTTATTTGATTTTATGACTTACGCACAACAAATTATTCCAGAATGGATGAAAAAATATCCGCACAAACATCTTCTTCGCTTTGCAGATCTCTTTACTATTACCTTACTTTAATAAAGCAAATGCAAAACTTTGTCGGGTAGCTGAATTTTATAGAAGTTTTGATTTTAATGTATGCTAGTGAAAAAAAATTTTATTATATATCATCCTTCGATACACTACACTTTATGCAACACTTAGGACGAACGGAAAATAGTTTTTTTCTGCTCTTTTATACTAGAAAAAGAAAAAGCAATTTATCATTGATAAAAATGTGAACCAAGAATAAAATTTTTTCCATCTTTTTCTACTTGTACCGCATAAGCTACAACAGGAACCCCATTTAATTTATAACCAATTTTACTTGGTCCCCTTTTGACCATATTAATCATATCTCTCACAAATGGTTTTCCATCTTCATCTTGCAAATCAATTAAATTTTTCCAAATTAACGTAAAATCATCACCATATGCATAACAAATACCAGAATCATCAAATGCAAAAACAAATAAATCGCCACGAACAAATGAACCGCTTCGATCCACAAATGAACGGAATGTTTCTTCTTGACTATGTGCTTTCAAATAGCTAGCGGCACTTCTTACTAATAAAGTCATGGTTTCGCTTTTTGAGACTGGAAATAAGCCACAACCAATAGCAAGTCGCTCGATACCCAGATCAACCCCCTCAACATAGGCAGATTCAAATGAATTATTTATTTTGTAATTAACCCAACCACTTCCTTTTTCTGCCTTCTCTATAATTTCACGGATATAATAATGACCATTTTCATCTTTTAAGTCCCATTGATTAGCACCAACAAATTCTTCATTGCCACCATGAGCAACGCAAATACCTTTCATTGTATAAACAAAAAGAAACAAATCTCCATAGCGAAAAGTACTCACACGCTTACTGGTGAACTCTTTTACGGCTTGAGACTTCCCATTTGCTTTCATAAACTGATACCCACGTCTTACTAAGTCTATTGCTTTTTCTCTCCCGGCATCTGGGTAATAACCACAAGCAATAAAATAAAAATTCCCTTCATTATCTTGTACTTTTTCTGCATAAGCTTTTTTAAGAGTATTTTTTGAAATATAATCGACCCAAACGCCCTTATCTGTATCTTTGAGTTTTTTTATAATTTCTTGATTTACAAATTTACCCGTAGAGTCTTTACTTAACCAGGCATTTCCCCCAATTAATCCTGGCCTTTCTCCCTGTGCCATCATAATACCATTAAAATCAAGCGCATAAAGATACAAATCCCCAATAATAAATCGTTTGCTCAACGGATAACTTAATGTGCTAAATGCGTCTGTTACCGGACGATTTTCGCTAACAACGCTATTAAATAGTGCCACCGCCCCTTTTACTAATCCTACAACTTTATCAACCTTTGAGTGCGGATAATAACCAGTACCAATAACATAATCTCTGCCATCTTTTGTAACTAGCTTTACATAAGAAACTTTTATTGCGCCTCGCCACTCATAAGTAGTCCAACCTCCTCCGTTTTGCGCCAATTTAATCATGTCTTGTATATAAAGCGCTCCTAAATCATTTTTATCATTATAACGGTTCTGCCACAATAAGCTTGGTTCTTGGCCATGCGCAAAAAATACTCCTTTTGTATCAAATAAAAAAAGATAAAGTTCCCCCTCAATAAATTCTTTTGTATGGCTAAATCTATTCGTAGATGAAACAAGATCATTATCATTAAAAAATGCAATTCCTTTTTCAACAAGAGCAATAACTGATTCTCTTTTTTTGTCTATATCAAATTTTTCATCAATAAAATCAACATGAGTCTCAGCTATGCCACCATTCTGTGTTATTACTCCTCGTGGAGCACTTAATCTGCTGCTCTTAGCTGCATATAAAACAATGGTAAAAATTGTTAAAAAAGAAATTGCTATAAGAATAGTACGATTTTGCTTCATCCCCTTTTTCCTTTATCATAAAAAGCTTACTTTTAATTACGTCGTTTACCCATAAATCGGAGTAAAAATAAAAATAGATTAATAAAATCAAGGTATAAAGTAAGTGCGCCTAAAATAGTCGCCTTTTCAATTGTTCCTTGTTCCATTTCCTCTTGATTTACAAGCACCTGCTGCCCAATTTGTTTTATTTTTTGCACATCATAAGCAGTCAGAAGAGTAAAAATAATAACACCAGCGCCCGATAACATATAATCAATACCAGGATTGTGGAAAAATTTATTAACGAACAATCCTAAAATTAAACCCCATAGCATCATAATTGCGATGTTTCCTATTGCTGTTAAATCAGTCCGTGTCATATAACCATAAATAGCCATACCACCAAACATCCCTGCAACCGTTAAAAAAGTAGAAATAATTGATGCCATTGTATAAACATAAAAAATAAATGAAAACGTAACACCAATTAAAACTGAGTAGAGTAAAAACATTAACAATGCACTTGTTAATGATAGGCGATGTAAAAACCAAGAAAGGCCCATAACAAGTCCAAACTGCACCAAAAAAATAGGAAAACGAAAAGCATAAATAACAGCAAATGCTTGTGGAAATAATGAGATAGAATATGCCGTACAAGCAGTAACTGCAAGTGCGCATGCCATCCAAGTATAGACACCATACATAAATGAACTGAGACGTTCAGACATGGAGTAATTGTGAAACATAGCAAAACTCCTTTGTATAATTTCGCTAATAATGTTACTTAATTTGTTATTATATTATTGTAACATCAAATTTATTTTTTACCACGATGACTACCCTTCTCGTTGCCTCCCCATAAAACGGAGTAAAAATAAGAACAAATTAATAAAATCAAGATAAAGCATCAATGCACCCAATACTGCAACCTTCTGCATTGTTTCTTGTTCAGCAAGCATACGTTGTGCTAATTTTTTTAATTTTTGCGTATCATAAGCGGTTAACAAAGAAAATATTATGACTCCAATCCCAGATATAATAAGATCTACCGTTGCGCTTTTTAAAAAGAGATTCACAAGAAGCGCAATAATTAAACCAAAAAGAATCATGACGCTTATGTTACCAACTGTTGTCAAATCAGTTCGTGTCATATAACCATAGAGAGCCATAGCACCAAACATTCCTCCAGCAGTAATAAAGGTGGCAAAAATTGAAACAGTGGTATATAGTTTAAAAATTATTGACAAGGTAACGCCCAAAAGCCCCGCATAAGCAAAAAACATAACCAGTGCTGCTAACAATGACAAACGAGGCAACCAAAGGCTAAGACCAATTACTAATCCTATTTGGGCCACAACAACTATAATTAACACAAAAGTATTACTATAAATCCAATTAAAAACAGTGGGTGTAGCAGAAATATAATAAGCAGTAAAAGCAGAAAGAAGTAATGCGCAAGTCATCCAAGCATACACACTATACATAAAAGAATGTATTCGACTTGTAATTGGATAATCTTCATGCATCATAGAATCCCTTTTTTAAAAATATTATTCAATCTCAACTATGTATTGGCTATTAACTATATAATTAACAAGATTTATTTTGCAATAATTGTCCAAGAAATAACAAACTATAAATTTTTTCTGCACAATATTGCATATGAACGATCTATTTTAGTAAAAATATAAATAAAAAAACTTGTATAAAAAGGAGATTGAATGAAACGAGTCACATTTTTAATAATCACAGCAATTAGCATCTTATGCCTCAATTTTAATACACCAGAGCCAACAATAGGAGGTAACATAAAACAAGCCGTAAATTTTTATGGAACACTTTTTACTCATCAAGGCGAAGAATATAAAGTAGACAATATTTCTATTGATGGAAAATACAAACAAATTACTATGTATGACACACCTCGCCAACCTTCAAAACCTGTTCTTAACCCAGAAACAAAACAAAAAGAAATAATATTAAAAGTAAATCCCAAAAATAATTTTATAACATCCAAGCTTGATCTAAATGAAATTGCTGAAATCCAAGTACCAAATCCAACTATTTTGTGGGTATATAAAAAAAGTGGCAAAGGAAGGCGCTTAGAATTTCTTGAAGTTACGATTGTTTCCAACAATAATAAAAAAACTAAAAATAGCTATTTATTAAGCAGCGATACTAAAATACAATGTGATGGTATTAACGCTGGCTCAATAGAAAAAACTATTCCCCCATCCGCTATTAAAAAATTAGTCATAGAAGGGTATTCACTCCGCGATGCTATGGAGACTAAATCAAAAGATAAATCAAAAAAACAACAAGATAAAAATTCTCTATAACTATTTTTTTTGTTTTTCTTTTTGCTGTGATAACATTAAGTTTAAGTCAGATTTTTTATAGCGATCTTTAGAGCTTTTTCTTGATCTATTGAAAAGGGGCCCAAATTCATTTTCGGACGAAAAAGAATCAACGTCTTCAACAATTTCCATTTTTTGAAATATTTTTACATTAAATTTTAGACAAAAATCTTTTACTTGCGTAAAATAATATTTTTTCTGACCATCTTCTTCGGCGGCATTTATATTATTAACCATTGTCATTAAAATTAAACATAAAAACAAAACTATACATTGTTTTTTCATACTTATCATTTCTTTTTTAGCTATATCATTATTAAAAATATTCAATAATTCATATCATTTTATTTTTTATACAACAATAAAAAACATAATGATTATATTACTCAATAATAATTATTCTTAGCTCAATATATTGTTGTTCCCGCATAACACTGTTATAGTAAAAAGGATAATAATATAGTAATTACATACTACTAATTTTTAGAGGAATTATTGTGGCAATATCAGTAACAAAAGAAAATTTTGAAAAAGAGATAGCACTTTCTCCTTTACCAGTTGTCCTTGATGTTTATGCTACATGGTGTGGCCCTTGTCAACAAATGATGCCAATCGTAGATGAATTGGAAAAAGAGTTAGCAGACAAATATAAGTTTGTAAAACTTAATGTTGACGAAGCACGAGAAATTTCAATTGAATATGGCGTTACTTCTGTGCCAACTTTTATATTTATTAAAGATAATGAAGTAAAAGGAAAAGAGACTGGTTATATGAGCAAAGATACGCTCAAAGAAAGAATTGAAGAAGCATTTGGTGAATAATTTTTCAACTATTTTTTTTCTATTTTTTCATCATGTACTTCAACACCAAGCTCTTTTAATTGGTCACGAATTGTATCTGCTCGTGCCCAATTTTTTTGTTCTCGCGCTTGATTACGTTCATCAATAAGTTGCTTCATTTCAGAAGTAACATACTCTTTTTTCTTTACTAATGGTTTAAGGGTAAGGCCAAGCACTTGCGTAAGTAATAATTTTGCCGCACATAATGCATCTTCATTTTCACGCAGATAGTTTAAGTGTTCAAATATAAATCCAATCATACCAGCAGTATTGAGGTCATCATAAAGAAAAGAGATTAATTGTTTAAAAATTGGTAATTCCATTATTACTTTACTATCTGCACAAACATGCTTATGAAATAAATTACAAAGTCGTTGATATGCTTTTTGTGCTGCAGCAAGATCAGTAAACGCAAAATCTATTGGCCCCCGATAGTGATGATTTAAAAAATAATAGCGAAGGACCATCGGATCAAACTGCTTAAATAATTCTTCTAAAATGAATACATTTCCAAGTGATTTTGACATCTTCTCTTTGTCAACCATTATTAAGCCATTGTGTATCCAGTAACGAGTAAATGCTTCCTGATGTAATGATTCAGACTGTGCAATTTCATTTTCATGATGGGGAAATATTAAATCAATGCCACCACCGTGCAGATCAATTTGATCACTTAAATATTCACGGGCTAGAGTAGAACACTCAATATGCCAGCCTGGCCTTCCCCATCCCCATGGACTTTCCCAAAATTGACCTGTAGGCTCACTTTTCCATAAAACAAAATCGAGCGGATCTTTTTTATGCTCATCTACTGCGATGCGTACACCACGGCGTAAATCATCTAATTTTTGTCTTGAAAGTTTGCCATAAGAAGGGAATGAACTAATATTAAAATAAACATCTCCATTTGCTTGATAAGCATGCCCCTTTTTAATTAATGCAGCAATAAAATCGATAATTTGTGGAATATGCGTTGTCACGCGGGGCTCATAATCAGGAGTACGACAATTAAGTGCTGCCATATCAGCATGAAAACTTTTAATGTTGCGCTCAGCAATTTCTGGATATCGATTTACATTACCAAATTCCTTTTCTGCTTTTTTAAATAATTTATCATCAATATCAGTGAAATTACGACAATAAATGACACAGTAATCCAAAAAATTCAATAAACGATAAAGCACATCAAAAACAACATAACATCGTCCGTGACCTATATGGGCTCGCTCATAAGGAGTAATACCACATACATACATAGTTACTTTATCAAAAAGTGGTTTAAATAATTCTTTTTTCCCCGATAAGGTATTTACGAGTTTAAGCATAATCTCAGTTTTAATTGGAATTAATATTTATATAAAAATTTTTATTGCTTAATTTATCTTATATATTATGCCGTTTATTGCAATAACACCTTCTGCCTACTCTAGTAAAATTCAAAAAAAATAGTAGTCTATTCAATTAATCCGTCATTAACTAATTATCTATTCGTTGCAACTTGAGTATCCAGGAATCATACATGATATTAATGGACAATTATATGCGCAAAAAATATGCAATCATCGTTTTTTTTCTCATTATTTCAGGAATAACCTACGCAGCAGAACAACAAAATTCAACAAAAAAAGAATCATTTGAAGTTACCCAAGAAGATGATTATTTTAATCATCAAACAACTATTGATGATAGATCTACTGAAACAATCGATAGCCAAGCAACCGCTGAAGACATGGCCGATCTAAATGCCATGGCAGAAGAAAGAGAAGAAAAAATTGCCCTACCAAGAAGAATTAATGATATTATTATAACCGGCAATAAATTCACTTCACCTGAAGCAATTTTAAGTTATATTCCTTACAAAAATGGTGAAATATTTAACCCCTTAAAAACTCGTCAACTTATTCATAATTTATATTTTGGTCTAAAACGTTTTCGCAATATTACGCTCAAAGGAGAAAATATTGGGGATGATTTAATTAATCTTCATATTATTGTTGAAGAAAAAAAGCCGCTCAAAGAAGTTATTATAGAAGGGAATAAACAGGCCACCGATAAAGAAATTATGAAAAAGGTTAACTTTGATGCAATGTATGCAGTTGACATGCAAGAACTCAAAGCAATTTCCCAGGAGATTAAACAGTTGTATCTTGAAAAAGGGTATTTAGTCTCCATAGATACAGAACTTCGCATCGATGATGATGAGCGTGCTATTGCAATTTTTATTATACATGAAAACCAAAAGCCATTAATAAAACGAATCGAATTTATTGGTAATAATAATGTAAGTAGCAAAGAATTACGAAGCATTATTCTCAGTAAAGAAGATTGGATACTCAGTTTTTTAGATAAAGCAGGCCATTACCATCCAGACCGTATTGAACAAGCAGACAAACCATTAATCGAACAATTTTATCAAAACAAAGGTTTTTTAAATGCAAAGGTAATTGATATTGATATCGCAATGGATCAAGAAACCAAAAACATCAATCTTACTTTTGAAATAGAAGAAGGAGATCAATATAAAATTAACAAAATAAGTGCTCCTGGTAATGATATTATATCGGAAGATTATTTACTTTATCGACTCCCTATTCGCCCTGGTGATACTTTTTCTCGTGAGGCTATCGCTAATTCAATTAAAGTGCTTGAATCAATTTGGGGAAAGCAGGGGTTTATCTTTGCGCATATTGAACCATCCATTCAACCAGATGAAGATAAAAAAATAGTTGATATTTCATTTTTTTCTGAACTCGGAGAAAAAGTATTTCTTAATAAGCTTACTATTAAAGGAAATAAGAAAACGCGAGATAAAGTAATCAGACGTAAATTATTTTTAGAAGAAGGAGAACTTATTACGCAAAATAAAATGGATATTTCTAAGCAGCAAATAGAATCATTAGGATTTTTTGATCCACGTGATGGCGTAAATTGGAAAATAAAACGTTTAAATAACGAGACTGCTGACCTTGATTTAATTGTAAAAGAAGCAAAAACTGGCCATTTTAATGCACAAATTGGATTTGGCGGTGCCGGTGCTAATTTAAATTCCCCCGTATCAGGTTTTTCAGTAAAAGGTGAGCTTGCTGACACAAATTTATTTGGTAGAGGAATAGATTTAAATGTTAGTGCAAGCTGGGCAAAAGATGAGCAGACAGTTATTTTTCATATCGCAGAACCATGGCTTTTTGATAAGCCAATTCTTGGTGCTCTTGATATTTATCATCGCCGACCAAGTTACGATCAGTTAAACAATCTTCGACAAGCAGCTATCCATGAAAAATTAACCGGTGGCCATGTTGCCGGTGGGTTTATCACTCGTGCTAACTGGACAATATTAAATGATATGCAAATATTGATGAATGTTGGTATTAATGATATTAAATATGAGCAACGACCAATTGCACAGGTTCCTGGTGGCAGCATCGCAACAAATGAACAATATCAACGAATACTTGATCAAGAATTTGCACCCGGAACATTCAGTTGGCTTGCACTTTATTTTGAGCAAGATACCAGAAATCATCCCTTACACCCAAGTCGTGGTCACAAATGGCGCCTTGGCTCAAAATTTGCCATACCAAGTTTTGGCAATAATATTGGTTATTATAAAATTGGTCTTGATGTTAATTGGTTCACCCCTCTCATTAATGAGTATGATTTAGTATTCCGTATTCATGGTTATTTTGGTTTTGCTGGGCCTTTTAAAACAAGAACCATTCCTTTTGGAGAATTATTTCACATCGGCGGAGAAAATAGTGTTCGAGGATTTTTATATGGTCAAATTGGACCAAAATTTCAAGGAGATACTATTGGCGGTACAAAAGCAATGTTCTGGAATGCAGAACTTATTTTTCCTATTACCCCGGATTTTAGTATGAAGGGAGTCTTTTTTTATGATGGTGGCGCAGGTTTTGCCAATCCCTATTTACAAGGAGTATCTCCTCAAAATATTACCGGCAACAATTTTGATTATCGTCATTCAGTTGGTGTTGGCGTGCGATTACTCAGACCAATGCCAGTAAAAGTTGATTGGGGATTTAAAATTGATCCACGTAAAAATAAACAAGATCCAGATTTAAGTGAAACGGGATATGAAATACATTTTAGTATGACATATGACTGGTAATCATTTTAGTTTATTATTTATGTTTTTATAAAATTATTACATTTTTTATTTTTTTCGTTATATTATTGCTCTAAATAAGTTAAATCATTTTAAGGAGACCACAATGAAATTGAATAACTATTCATTGAGTTTATTAATTGCAGTAACATCACTTAGTTATGCTGATCCAGCAAATCCAACAAAATACAATTCTGGAAAAAATGAAGCCCGTGAATGTCTTAGTGAGTATCTCCAACGCACTGATGTAAGTGAGGAAGAGCGCCAGGCAACAATTGAAGCATATGAAGAAAGAACAATTCAAAATCATAAAGAACAAGAATTAAAAGATGTTCTTTCATCTATAGCATCGCTTTCTTTAGCAGTAGGTGATACTTGCCAAAAAACTGCTGCAAATGACTCTGTTATAGAACGACTTTCAGCCCATCACCCTACCCCAGAAGATGTAGAATTTTTAAGACGTACTTTTTTTACTTCACTTTTTATGAATAAGTCCTCGAAGCAATAAAATATTACTCAAAAATGAAAAAATAGGAGAGTATGTATTTGAGCAAAAAAAATATTGTTATATTCTTTATCACCTGTAATGTTTTTTTTATTTTTTTGCAAATTTATAATCATACTCGCTATATTCAACAAACCTACACAAAACAAACATATGAAAAAAAATATGATATTTTGTGTAAAAAAAAACAAAAGTACACGCAACAATTATATGCACTCAAGGATCCAATAGGGATCAAAGAATTTGCACGTAATATATTACACATGCAATCAACAAAACTAGAACAAGTAAGAAAAATAGCATGACAAGCAAATATCACATTCATACAACTATTATTTTTTTTATTTTTTGCCTTTTTTATATTCTTATTATTGGAAATCTTTATTTAATTCAGATCAAAAGACACGATTTTTATCAAAATCTTGCAAAGCAACAATATCACGTATCGTTCACTAAATCACCGCCACGCGCACCAATTTTTGATAGAACAGGCAAACAATTAGCTATGACTAAAGATAGTGTCGCTGCTTTTATATTACCAACACAATTAACAAGCCCTGATACATTAGAGCCATTTTTACAACAATATTTTCCACAAGCATTTACACGATTGCAAACGAATAAAACAAAAAATTTTATGTATATTAAACGAAGAATTTCTCCCGAAGAGCAAGAATTATTTTCTCAGCGCGATGTTCCAGATATAAAATTATTAAACGAGCCAAGCAGATTTTATCCTATTCCTTCTGCAAGCTCACTAATTGGATTGACTAACATCGATAACAATGGTCTTTTTGGCATCGAACTTCAATATAATACACAGCTGGGAGGAAAACCAACTACGTATTGGTTAGAGAGAGATGCACGGTCTGGTTATTTTTACTTTAAAAAAAAAACAACGGTGGATGGTCATAATGCAAGTGCAATTCATTTAACTATTGATAGCGATTTACAATTTTTTACTACCGACGAACTTAGTACGAC
>JBAVPH010000040.1:0-5690 GCA_049692855.1 Candidatus Babeliales bacterium
AGCTTTCTTATCATAAAGGATATAGCACTAAAAAACACAAGGAAGCGCTTAAAAAACTCAATTACTCCATTATTCATCGAATGAATTTCTTAAAAAACACTTTCCCGTCGGAGCAAACAAGTGACAAAAAACAACAATCACTTTGCTGAAGTTATTGAAAGCTCCTTAATTGGATGGCTTGCTCAAAGTTGGAAATGGGACAATTTTCCTTCTTTTGGTTCTCTTGTTATGACCGAAACAAAAGATCAAGAAATTTTTGGCATTGTCCATCAAGTTCAAACAGGCTCAATGGACCCTACTCGTTCTCCTTTTCCTTATCAAAAAACAGAAGAAGAACTTCTTCGTGAACAACCGCAAATTTTTGAATTTTTAAAAACAACATTTTCTTGTTTAACTGTCGGTTATATAGAAAAAAATTCGATTAGCTATTTATTAGCATCAAAACCGCCAAAAATTCATTCATTTGTCACAATCAGTCCCCCTCAATTAACAAAACAATTCTTTTCTAATGAGAAATATTTGCATCTCCTTTTTAACCTTTCTCAGCAAATTTTTAATATTGATGAACTTATTCTCGCCCTTCTTAAGCAACAAAAAAAATTAAATATACTTACCGATGATAAATTAAAAATATTTATTCACACTTATTCACTCTTGACGGGTAACGATTATCATCGAATCAAGTTATTTTTACAGCGAGTAGAGCACGGCATTCTCTTGTAAGACGTCAAAATCATATCAAATAATATTTTTTTTATTACAATAGATAATATAAAGAATAAACAAAATTTCATTATTATTCACAGGCAGCATAATGTTTAATTTTATTAAAAATAAGTTACAAAAAGTTTATCAACAATTTACAACACAAATTAATCACCTTTTTGGTCGAACTATTATTGATGAAGCAACACTACAAGAATTAGAAAAACTTCTTATTTCAAGTGATACGGGCATACAAACAACTCGAACTATTATTACTAAACTCAAAGACAAAGCAATAGAAGGGGCACTAAAAGAAGGTGAAACCCTCCAAACAGTACTACAACAAATTTTATTGGATATTTTCAAAACAATAGCATCTCCATTATTAACTAAAAAAAGTATTTTTGTATTAGTTGGAATCAATGGAAGTGGCAAAACAACATTTGCTGGAAAATTAGCGCATCATTATATGCAAAAAGGACAAAAAACATTGCTTGTTGCTGCCGATACATTTCGAGCTGCAGCTCCGGAACAACTAACTCACTGGGCAAAAAAAAGTGGCACGACAATCGTGCTGGGAAAACAAAATCAAGATCCTGCTTCTGTAGTTTTTACTGGGTGCCAAAAATTTAAGGATGAAAATTACGATATTTTGATTGTTGATACTGCTGGAAGATTACAAACAAAGATAAACTTAATGCATGAACTCGCAAAAATTAAACGCATTATTGCACGACAATTACCAGAAGAACAACCTATGACCTTACTCACCATCGATGCCATGCTTGGCCAAAATTCATTTGAACAAGCAAAATTATTTAAACAATATACCGATGTTGATGGCATTGTCTTGACTAAAATGGATGGTACCGGCAAAGGAGGCATTATCTTTGCAATTGCACAAGACTTAGCGCTCCCTATTGTATATTTAACTTTTGGTGAGCAAGCTAATCAATTTAAAGCATTTGATGCAAAAGACTATGTTACTGAATTATTGAGTAATTAATTTTGTGAAAAGCAAAGATCAACAAAAACAGGATAGTGATCGCTTGATTGCTGCTTAGTTTGCTGCAAAACAACGTGCTGATTTACTTTTGTTTGTTTTTTATCTTTATTTGCAAGTATATGGTCAATACAACGTGGATCCTTATTATCCCATCCGGGCGAAGTTATTGCTGGACCTTTTCTTTTTTTTGCAAGCTCTTTCGTATTATGCAACTTCATTTCATCTAAAATAGGCCGTACTTTACCATCTAGCTCTGTATTAAAATCGCCCAACAAGACAATATTATTTCCATTTTTGACATTATGTTGTTTCATCATCGTAATAATATTTTTTAATTGATTACAGCGTGCAGATGAAAATTTATGATCAAGATGCGTATTATAGACATAAATTTTTTCTCCTGTTTCTTTTACTTCAAAAATCCCCCACGTACAAATACGGGGCAAAAGACCCTGTGTATGTCGCTTAAACAATGATTTACAATTAATACGAAATGTCCCTTTTTCTCGTAATATAAACCGTTTTTTATTATAAAAAATAGGATTGTATTCATCAGTTCCAAAACCAAGATAACTTTTTCCTCTCCCACTACCAAACCAAGCATAATTTTTTAGCTGAACTGCTAAATCAGCAATTTGCTGCTTGATTGGTTCTTGAAAACCAATAATGTCTGGCTGTATAGCCTTAATAGTTTGGATGACAGCTGGCAACCTTTTTTTCCACTTGCGAGATCGCAATTTTTCTTTACCTTGTCGACGGATATTATATGTTGCTATTCGTAAAAAATGAGCATCTTTTATAATTTTCTCATTTCCAAGAGTAGATTGATAAAAAAACCATAAAAAACTACTTAATCCAAAAAATAACAAAAATAAATGGTTCAATTTTTTGTGATTATACATAGATAAACCTCCAATTCATTAATTTATCTCTCTATTTTTTATTTTAGTATGAAACAAAATAAACTCAACTGGTCACCCATTTAATTTATAAAAAATTGACTTATTGAAAATTTTTATTTTTCCTCGTATTACCAATGCAACTATGCTAAAATGGCATTAGCACATAAAAAAAGAGAAATGAATATGACGAAACATGCTATTGATGTTGTAAAAGTAATTCAACAAATCAGCAAACAATTACAATCAGCGTATAAAGATTCCATTCTTTGCCAGCAATATGCCTGGTGGATCCTTGAAGCAATTACAAAAAAAACTAAAACAACATTAATTTCTCAAGAAACCATCATAATCGCTCCAACACAACAAAAAATAATTGAAGAATGGCTCGCCAAATTAATTAACGAAAAAATGCCAATTCAATATTTAATTGGCTTCGTACCATTTAATAGCGTAAAAATATTAGTAAAACCACCGATTCTTATTCCACGACCAGAAACAGAAGAATGGTGCCTTAAACTCATCAAACAACTACATACACTTGAAAACAAAAAATTAACTATCTTAGATCTTTGTGCCGGTAGCGGCTGTATTGCACTTGCTCTTGCAAAAAATTTTCCACAGGCAATTATTTATGCTAGCGATCTTTCTCAAGAAGCAATTACTCTCATAAAACAGAATATTGCTCACAATAAAATTTCAAACATAATACCATTGCATTCTGATTTGTTTACTGCAATACCATTAAAAATGCAATTTGATCTTATCGTCGCCAATCCTCCCTATGTTTCTTTATCTGCTTGGAAGCAATTAGATGACTCAGTAGCAAGCTGGGAAGATCCGAATGCTTTAATTGCTGGCGATGACGGACTCACTATTTTGAGAAAAATCATTAAACAAGCGCCAATTTTTATTAAGCCAAATAATGAAATGAAAGAAAAAAGCATCCCACAGCTCATTATGGAAATAGGTGATCAGCAAGGAGAAGATGCCATAACATTACTCAAAAATGCAGATTACAACAATATTTTAGTTCAAAAGGATTTAGAACAAAAGGATCGCACTGTCAGCGGGAGAATAGATAATGTGGCCACTTCCTTCACTCAATAAACAATTTGTCGCCATCACTATGCAGCCACATTATCTTACTTGTAGTTGGATAGAACAAGCACAAAAAAAAGCGCCACTTGTACTGCGGGCCTATAAACGATTCAATTTACAAAACCTTGCTCTTGAAAAACTTATACTTTTTAATCCAACATACATCAAACAATGTATTTTACTGTTTTTACAAACTCACCAATTAAAAAATGCATTTATCGCTTTTTCTCTTTCTGGGCCAACGACCATTGAACAATTCGTATCCTTACAAACAGCAAGCCCACTACCTGATCAATTTTCTATACAAAAAATAAAAAATAACCTGTGGGGATATGAGTATATTTACCCACGCGATCACCAGTTTGTTTTTTATGTTTATCAAATACCACATACCACATTACTTCAATTTAAATTATTTAGTATTGCAGCTCACCTTAATGTTATTGCAATTATCCCACAACGAAGCACGCTTTTATTACTTTATAAATTTATATATGGCAATGCATTCAGACGAGCACAGTTAGCTATTGATATGATTCGATACCATAATATGATTGAATACCTTTTTAGTCCTGATTTATTAGCACGAATTATTGATACATCATCATGCATACAAAATATAGCAATCGAATTACCTTATTTATTGCCTGCCTGTGGTTTATTTATCTCCGAAGGAATGCGGTGAAAAAAAATAATTTAATCAATACTCTCTCTTCTGACCAACAATATGCTATTCGTCGTTGGTTTGTATTTTCATTCTTCTTACTGAGCTCAGCGATTATCGTAATTATCATATTAGAATTACCGCAATTATATGCATTACAAAGTATAAAAAAAGAAAATTTAACGCTTGTTGCACAGACAGAATCATTTGCTCGCGTTATGGATCAACAAAATAAATTACAACAAGAAAGCCAACAATATAAAGAAAAACAAGAGGTAATTACTAAATATGAAAAAGAACTAGTAAAACTTATTGATAACTTTTCAATAATTACACAATTGAGCTCATCTATCTGTAGCATTGAATCATTACAAATAAGAGCTAATCATATTGAATTAGTTGCTAGTTGTACTCAAATACAACATGTAACTGACCTTTTAAATCAGCTAATCGAATCAAAACAATTTCATAACCTTGCCCTTACTTCTTTACAGCAAACAGAACAACAGCCTTCATTTTTGTTCACCATTAAGGGAGAAAGATAATCCTTTAAGTGACAAAATCAAATCGAGACTTATTATAATTACGAATATTTTTGAGTAAAAAATTAATATCTACTTTGTTAGTTCGTACCATTTCAAATAACGCAACAAGCACTGTGCTTACTTGTAAATATTCTTCGCTTGTTTTCGGTTCCCATTGTTCTGCTGAGTCTTCAAAAGGTTTTATCCGAAATAATTCCAAAATTTTTGTAATGCTATTAATTCTTTCACCAGATTTTTTGGCAGCATATTCTCTTTCCATTTCAATTATAGCTTCTTTACTTAAATCATCCCACACCATTTGTAATAATCGTAATCGTAAAAATATTTTATCTTGTAATTTTTTTTTCTTTTTCATTGGAATTAGGTCTTGAATTAATAAAAAATCTGGATCTTGCAAATAAAAGTTTCTTAACAAATCTATATCATTAAAATCACATTCTTCCATGGTTCCTTCTTTAACAGAACGAAATCTACCAATTTCCAGACTATCTATATTTAATTTAAGTTGATACTTTTTCCATGTCATAATATTTATATTTTTAAGTTTATAGTGAATATACATTAAATAATTAGATAATTTTATTTTTCTAGCCCCCTTCACTACTTCACTATTTTCATGGTTTAATTCTACTCCGTGATGACAAACTTCAGATGCATAATTTGTAGCAATCAGATTTACTAAAATAATTGCTACACTATTATTTATTATTCTCAATTGATTTAACATATTTTTCTTCCTTCCAATTACTGTAAAAATAAAACTTAAAAGC